>NZ_DS989857.1:133718-196643 GCF_000155555.1 Coleofasciculus chthonoplastes PCC 7420 | reverse complement strand
AAGCCTGTAGTATGCGATCGCATCGCTTACTGCATAAGCTTATGTCAGCAACCTCCCATCTAACACTACTGGCACAGATATCCAGGATTGAGACGGAGGTTTACATTTAGACTTGCCTAGATGAGAACGCCAATACCTCACCACCCACGTCGCCAGCTTAGATAAGGGCGTATTGGGTTATGGTCAGGTAACTAATAAGATTAGACTAAGGTTAAGAAGAGGAAACTGTTAGCTAGGCTACAGTGTAATGTTTAATTTTTCGTTTTCCGTAATAATTTGCATGTCAGATGTTAAAGGATTCAATTGTCATCCCGCCCAAGTTTACGCCGTACCTGTTTTTGCTCCCTGCCCTAGTTATCTTGGGATTAACCGTATTTTTGCCCGCTTGTCAAGCCTTTTACCTGAGTTTTACGCAATACGACTATGATTTGACCCAAACGCCTGAATGGGTGGGTTTGACGAATCTGCAACGCTTGGGAAAAGACCGAGTATTTTGGCAAACGGTGGGGAACACGGTGTTATATCTGATTGGCGTTGTGCCAATTTTAGTCGCACTTCCCTTAGGATTAGCGATTTTGGTCAATCAGAAACTGCGCGGGATAAGCTGGTTTCGGGCGGCGTATTACACGCCTGTGGTAGTTTCAATGGTGGTGGCGGGAATTGCTTGGCGGTGGCTTTATGCGGAAAATGGTTTATTTAATCAGATACTCAGTTGGATTGGGTTTAAAGAGGGCATTCCCTGGTTGACGAGTCCAGATTGGGCGATTTTTAGTGTTATGGCTGTTACCGTGTGGAAGGGGTTAGGCTACTACATGGTGATTTATCTGGCAGGTTTGCAATCGATTCCTGACCAACTCTATGAAGCGGCGGCGTTGGATGGTTCGGATGGGTATGGGAAACATTGGGATATTACGGTTCCCTTAATGGGTCCCTATTTGGCTTTGGTTGCCGTCATTTCGGCGATTTCGGCGACGAAGGTGTTTGAAGAAGTTTATATCATGACCCAAGGGGGACCGCGTAATAGTTCCAAAACGGTGGTGTATTATTTGTATGAGCAAGCGTTTGCGGATTTGGAAATCGGTTATGCTTGCACGATTGGATTAGTGTTATTTTTAGTAATTCTGGGATTATCCCTGCTTAATCTTAAGGTATCCCAAGGGCGCGATCGCATTAGTTAAGCACGCTCCTTAAGCCTAGAACTAAAGTTCTGGCTAAAAGCTGAAACCCGTTAAAACGGGTTCAAAGATTTACCCCGTAAGCTTTAGCTTATAAGTACCTGGACATAAATTCTGTCCGCTCTACTAAGAAATGTTAACAAGTGTCAAATCCTTACTGTTCCCCGTTTCCTGTTCTCTCGGTTTAAATGCTCTAGACGTGAGTTGAGGTATAATGATGCCTTCTTCAAGATCATCTACCATCTAACGGATATGGCAAGCCAGGGGTTAGGGCATAGACCATGGGGGTTCAGCCTGATTATAGTGGGATGGGGCGCGATCGCTCTTGTCGCTGCACCTGCAATAGCGCAGATTCAACCGGATACTACCCTAGGTGCTGAACAGTCTATCGTTGCACCGAATGTTGAAATTAAAGGGCTTCCGGCGGATTTGATTGAAGGGGGGGCAATTCGCGACACGAATTTGTTCCACAGTTTCTTAGAATTTAATGTGGGAGAGGGGGGGCGCGTCTATTTTGCCAATCCTCAGGGGATTGAAACGATTTTCAGTCGGGTGACGGGGAATGATATATCGAATATCTTAGGAACCTTGGGCGTAAATGGACAAGCGTCGTTATATTTACTTAATCCTAATGGAATTATCTTTGGTGAAGGGGCGCGTCTGGATGTAGCGGGTTCTTTTGTGGGAACTACGGCGGATTCAGTGGTATTTGAGAATGGCTTAACGTTTAGCGCAACGAACCCGGAAGCCCCGCCTTTACTGACAATTAATGTAACCCCAGGCTTGCAATATGGCAACAATGGGACAAATGCGTCTATTACCAATCGGGGGAACTTAGTTGTCGGGCAAGATTTAACCTTAGCCGCAGGTAATCTGAATTTACAAGGTCAACTTTCTGCTGGAAGAGATGTAAGTCTAATCGCCAAAGATACGGTAATAATGCAGGATACAATCAGCAATCCGTTTATCGCGGCGGCTCTTAATCAGTTAGAGGTAGAAGGTGCTAACCGTATCGAGATTTCAGCGTTAAACCATCCGGATAGTGGACTCTTTTCCGGTGCAGATTTAGTCTTGCGTTCAGCTAATCCGATTAAAGGGAATGCTCATTATACAAGCGGAGGTAGTTTTCGGATAGAAGATTTAGAGGGGAATTTGGGACAATTAACCAGTCCAGAAGATCCGGTTATTCGCGCCAGTGGGGATGTAGTGTTAGGGGGTTACGTGGGCGCTTCTCTGCATATTCTGGCGGGAGGGAGTGTGACGATTCCAGGGGACGTTATTATCCAGTCGGCTGACCCGGTTAATGGTATTGTTGAGAACATTACCCTGTCAGATGGCACAACTATATTAGTTGATGGAAAAACTCAACCCACGTTAGATATCCGGGCGGGGACAACAGCATTTAATATCCCAGATATTCAGGGTATCCCAAATACGGGGATTATTTTGCCTCCTTTACCCAATCCCGTGGGAATTCCCACAAGTGCCGATATTACAATTGGTGGTATCTTTTTCAATGCCCCTGATGGTGTTGCCTTGATTACCAATCAATTCATTGTCGGTACTTTGGGCGCGGCTAAAGCCGGAGATTTAACCATAACCGCTTCGGATACGATTCAGCTTAGGGGAACCCAAACCGATAGTCGATTACTGAACACATTAATTACCGCCATTCCACCTCTGGAAGACTTTGTTGCTACCTTACCGCCAGAGGTTCAAAGTACAATTATCAATGCGCCCGGTTCACCCCTGAATAGTCCAGCCAGTTCCTTATTAACCTTCACCATCGGTACAGGTGGAACCGGAGATGTGACGATGAAAACGGGACGATTGATGATTCAAGATGGCGCAGAAGTATCCGCCTATAGTTTTGGTCAAGGACAAGGGGGAAATGTAACGATACAAGCTACTGATTCGGTGGAATTAATTGGCACGACACCGTTCAATATTCCGGGTGGCTTATATACTCAATCCTACAGCACAGGTAATGCCGGAAATATCCAAATTGATACCGGACGTTTAACCATCCGAGATGGTTCAGGAATATCAACCACAACCCTGAGTCCGAGTCAGGGGGGAGATTTAATTATAAATGCTGCCGATTCCATAGAATTGAGTGGTACAACTCCGGATGAGCAGTATCCTTCTTTTATCGGGGCGGGAACTCGCAGTGCAGGTGATGCGGGAAACTTAACCCTAACCACCCGCCGCTTAATTGTGCAAGATGGTGCAGGAATAGGTACGACGTCGTTTAGCGTAGGAAATGCTGGCAATTTAACCATTAATGCGGCTGAATCGGTTGATGTGCTCGGCGTATCTGCTATCCGGGGTATTCCTAGTGGTATATCGACAGATACAATAGAATTTGGTCGGGGAGGACGCTTAACCATTAATACTCAGCGCTTGAATGTTCGAGATGGCGCTGTTCTATCGGCGTCCACATTTGGGGTGGGTGAAGCTGGGAGTTTATCGGTTAACGCTTCCGAGTCTATTGAATTGAATGGTACATCAGCCGGGAGGATTTCGAGTGGCTTATATTCTCAAGGGTTTGGTGCTGGTGATGGCAATAATATAGAGGTGGAAACACCACAACTGGTGGTGAAAAATGGGGCAAGGATAACGGTTTCCACGGGGACAACGGAGGAGGATTTAGCCCGGTTTAGTAGTGGCACCTATGGCTTTGGTGCGGGATTGAATATCACATTTGCTGATGCGGCGACAGGGAATGCAGGTAGGATGCGGATTGAGGCGGATACGATTACCTTGGATAATCAGGGTGCATTGATTGCCAAAACAGTTTCCGGTGAGGGCGGGAATATCAATCTTCAGGTAGAGGATTTAATCGAAATGCGCCGCAATAGCCTGATTTCGGCAGAAGCATTTGGCGGTCAAGGTGATGGGGGAAATATTGACATTGATACAGAATTTGTTGTCGCTATTGAAGATGAAAATAGCGATATTGTCGCCGATGCTTTTGGCGGCAATGGTGGTAATATTAATATCACCGCGCAAAATATCTTTGGGTTAGAATTTCGTCCCCAACGGACGCCGAAAAGTGATATTACAGCTAGTTCACGATTTGGCTTATAAGGGGATGTGGTACTGAATACGCCCAATATTGACCCCAGTCGCGGATTAACCCAATTCACTCTATCCTAGGGAGGTAGATAATTCAAATTAATGGTTACATTATTGACATTTTTGGGAGGGACTATTTACCAAATGCCTACAAATTGCCAAATCAAGCTAGCGGGATGGTTAGCGATAGGTGGGATAATGGCTGGCTTAGAAACTCCAGTCGTTGCCCAAATTACTCCCGACACCACTTTAGACGCTGAACAGTCTATTGTGACACCCAATGTGGATATCAAAGGGTTGCCCGCCGATTTAATTGAAGGGGGGGCAATTCGTAATACAAATCTGTTCCACAGTTTTATAGAATTTAATGTGGGTGAAGGAGGGCGGGTCTATTTTGCTAATCCGGCGGGGATTGAAACAATTTTCAGCCGGGTGACGGGGAATGATATATCGGACATCTTAGGAACCTTGGGCGTAAATGGACAAGCGTCGTTATATTTACTCAATCCGAATGGGATTATCTTTGGTGAAGGGGCGCGTCTGGATGTAGCGGGTTCTTTTGTGGGAACGACAGCCGATGCGGTGGTATTTGAGAATGGCTTGACGTTTAGTGCAACTAACCCAGAAGCCCCACCTTTGCTGACCATTAATGTCACGCCGGGATTGCAATATGGGAACAATCAGCCCGATGCTTCTATTCGTAATTCAGGTTACTTAAATGTTGGGCAAGATTTAAGGTTAGCCGCCCAGACTCTAAATTTAGAGGGTCAACTGCAAGCTGGAAGAGATATCAGTCTAATCGCCGCAGATACGGTAATGATGCAGGAGACAATCAGTAATCCCTTTATCGCGGCGGCGGGGAATCAGTTAGAGGTGGAAGGGGCGAACTATCTGACGATTTCGGCGTTAAATCATCCCGATAGTGGATTATTTTCTGGTGGGGATTTAGTCTTGCGTTCAGATAATCCAATTAAAGGTAATGCTCATTATACAACTGGGGGTAGTTTTCGGATTGAAGATTTAGCCGGAAATCTGGGACAATTAACCAGTCTAGAAGACCCAGTGATTCGTGCCAGTGGGGATGTGATTTTAGGCGGCTACGTGGGCGCTTCACTACATATTTTAGCAGGTGGAAGTGTGACGATTCCAGGGGATGTTGTTATCCAGTCGGCTGACCCGGTTAATGGTATTGTTGAGAACATTACCCTGTCAGATGGCACAACTATATTAGTTGATGGGAAAACTCAACCCACGTTAGATATTCGGGCGGGAACAACGGCGTTTGATATCCCAGATATTCAGGGTATCCCAGCCACAGGGATTATTGTTCCACCTTTACCCAATCCCGTGGGGATTCCCACAAGTGCCGATATGACAATTGGTGGTATCTTTTTCAATGCCCCTGATGGTGTTGCCTTGATTACCAATCAATACCAACCGAATTTATCCTTACCTGGTGGCGAAATTATCATCAATGGTGTTTCCGGAGTGGCGATTAGTCCGAATCCAGATAATCCGGCGGCGACTATCAGTTCAATCACGATTGACTCCAGAGACAGGATGACAGTCAATGGCGCAATAAACGCGAGTTCTCAGGTAGGGAATGGTGGCAATATTACCCTGATTGGAGGTGGGGATATCGTTACGTCTGATATCTTCTCCTTAGGCGCATTAGGTGGAAAAATTCAACTCAGCAGTCAAGGTGCGATCGCGCTGAATGGTTTACTCAATCCCTCTGGCTTAACCCGAAGTGGCGATATCTTCCTAGAGGCAAAGGATAACATTACCACGTCTCAAATCCTGTCGGTGGGCGGGTTAGCTGGTATGATTAACCTGAGAAGCAATGGCACGATATTGGTCAATGATCACCTGATTAGCAGTATCAGCATCACTCAAGAACCTGGTACAAGCGGCGGTGACATTATTATCGATGCCAAATCCCTATCCTTAACTAATAGCGCTCGCATTGTTACCGCCACGTTGGGTGCAGCGAATGGGGGAGATTTTCAAGTGACAACCGCCGATTCGGTAGAATTTAAGGGACTATCGAGTAATCCAGTCAACCAAGACGTGTTTAGAGCGTTATTGGCAGGACTAGATAGTCTCCCGGAGAACATATCAGCACCCATAGCCGCCGCGTTAAACTCTACCGAAAACCCCGCATTAGCACAAATTTCCGGGAGTGGTTTGTATGCGCTAACAGTTATCGGCACAGGAAATGCTGGAAATATCGACATTGAAACGGGACGATTATTCAGTCAAGAATTAGGTCGAGTCACCACCAATACCATCGGTCAGGGTGACAGTGGAAATTTAACCATAAATGCTGATTTAGTGGAAGTGATTGGCAGTTCATCCCCCGATAATGCGGGTGGTTTATTCTCGCAAACCAACGGATTGGGAGATGCTGGTAATTTAACCATAAATACAGACAAACTGATTATTCGCAATGGCGGATTAGTCTCAGCCTCAACAATTTTATCTAGCGGTGATGGGGGAGTTGTGACGGTAAATGCGGCGGAATCGATCGATATTATTGGCACAACACCAGAGGGCAACTTTCCTAGTGCCATTGGTAATATCGCCAGAGGCACCGGTGATGCTGGAAATATCTTTGTGAATACACAACGGTTGATGATTCGCGATGGCGGTGCGATTGGTACAACCACCTTTAGCCAAGGAGATGGTGGCGATTTAACCGTGAATGCTTCGGAATCGATAGATATTATTGGTAAAGCCGCCGTCGGTGAGATTCCCAGCGCAATTTCGGTCGATACCTTTTCCCTATCACCTGATGCGGGAGACGCGGGTAACTTATTGGTGAATACCCGACAGTTACGGATAGAAGATGGTGCCTTTATATCCGCCTCCACCTTTGGTGCAGGGCAAGGGGGAAATTTACAAGTTAATGCGACTGAAGCCATCAATTTGATGGGGCGTTCAATCGATGGGTTTCCTAGT
Organism: Coleofasciculus chthonoplastes PCC 7420; assembly: GCF_000155555.1. GTDB lineage: Bacteria > Cyanobacteriota > Cyanobacteriia > Cyanobacteriales > Coleofasciculaceae > Coleofasciculus > Coleofasciculus chthonoplastes_A. The sequence goes on along the minus strand of NZ_DS989857.1, from coordinate 189,429 downwards.
GGTTTATATGCTCAAGGATTTGGTACAGGAAATGCGGGAGATTTAGAGGTCAAAACTGATCAATTGAGGGTTGAGGATGGAGCAAGGATAACTGTAGCCACGGGAACGATAGCGGATGATACGCAGCTTATAGCTAATTCCTTGAGTTTTGGGTTGGGGCTAGAGGTTGAGTTTAGTGATCAAGCCACCGGAAATGCTGGTACGATGTGGATTGACGCTAATTCCATCCAGCTTGATAACCAAGGGTCGCTAATTGCCAGAACCATTTCGGGTGAAGGCGGTAATATCAATCTTCAAGCAGAAGATTTAATCGAAATGCGCCGCAATAGTCTGATTTCGGCAGAAGCTTTGGGGGGTCAAGGCAATGGGGGAAATATTACGATTGACACCGAATTCATTGTGGCGATTGAAGACGAAAACAGCGACATTGTAGCTGATGCCTTTGGGGGTGATGGCGGAAATATTAATATCACCGCCCAAAATATCTTTGGGTTGGAATTCCGCCCCCAGCGCACACCCAAAAGCGATATTACTGCCAGTTCTCGATTTGGGTTAGACGGTACTGTGGAGATTAATAGCCCTGATGTTGATCCCAGTCGGGAGTTAAATCAATTACCGACTAAACCGATAGATGTGCAAGGATTAGTCGGTCAAGTGTGTCAAGCTGATGCTGGACTCAATCAAAGTAGTTTTGTTGTAACAGGACGCGGCGGTTTGCCCCCTAAACCCAATGAGTTACTCCGAGGAGAAGCAGTATTTGCCGATTGGATTTCCTTGGAGTCGCCAGAAAACAATAGTGATAACCCGAATAATACAGCAACTATGCCCGATAACCCAACTCAACCACGCCAGATTGTAGAAGCTAAGGGATGGATAATAGATGAGCAAGGTAATGTTATCCTAACGGCGGAAGCCACGGACGCGACCTCTGCAAATCCCCCAGTCTATCCTCATTTTTGCGAGTAGTTAAAAAGGCAGGAGGCAGAATAAATAAGGGGGTGACTTACTTAGATTTAGTATTAGCAATACCCCTCACCCCCAACCCCTCTCCCACTCTGGGGAGAGGGGAGCAAGAATAAACAATGTCGTACCCCTATAACATAATAATCTTGTTGGGATAAAATAGTATGAAAAACAAATGGTATCGACCTGTTCGTATTAAAAGCTTTAGCGCCCTAGTTCGTAGTAAGCGCTTTAGCGCCATAAAACAAGGCATCTCATGGCTAGTCTTAGCCAGCATCACCGCCATTTTATGTATAGTCATTTCCCCCGTATCCGCAACCGGAATCGGACAACCCGAACCCCAACCCGCAGCCATTGAGACAACAACCGCTAACTCCTCCCCGGAAGCCTGGGTCAAACAAGGGAAAACCTTCTACGAAACAGGTCAATATGTTAACGCTGTAGAACTCCTGGAAAAAGCTGCCCAAGCCTATCAAACCCAAGGCGATACCCTTAAGCAAGCCACAGTCCTGAGTAATCTCGCCTTAGCCTATCACCAACTCAGCTTATGGTCCGAGGCAAATGACGCCATTGCCCAAAGCTTAACCCTGCTGCAACCTGAATCTAACCGCAACCTATCTACCCATCACCTCAACGTCTTAGCCCAAAGCCTAACAATTCAGGGGAGTTTACAACTGAATCAGGGACAAGCCGAATCAGCCCTAGCCACCTGGAAACAAGCCACCGCCCTGTACAATCAGTTAGGCGATAAAACTGGTGAACTTAAAAGCCAAATTAATCAGGCGCAAGCCATGCAAGCCCTGGGATTTCATCGACGGGCATTACAGTTACTCAAACAAGTCAGACAAACCCTCGACAATCAACCCGATTCCCTCACCAAAGCCGTCGGCTTGCGATCGCTCGGGGAAGTGTTACAATTCGTAAACGACTTGCCCCAAGCCCGTCAGGTATTAGACGAAAGTTTACAAATTGCCCGCCAGTTAGAATCCCCCTCTGATATCAGCGCCGCCTTATTCAGTCTTGCCAATACCACCCGTCAACAGCAGCAAGTTGAAGCCGCCCTGGATTTCTATGAACAAGCGATAACCGCAGCCCCATCTCCCTTTATCCAATTACGGGCAAAACTCAATCAACTCAGCTTACTTATTGAAACCGGAAATCACCAACAAGCGCAAACCTTAGTCCCGCAAATTCACAGCCAACTCAACCGTTTACCCCTTTCAGATCAAGCGATTACATCTCGAATTAATTTTGCCGAAAGTCTAATCAAATTAGTAGAGACGCGCCATGGTGCGTCTCTACACCAAGACATTGCCCAAATCCTAACAACAGCTATCCAGCAGGCGGAAACCCTGGAAGATAAACGCCTCCACGCCTATGCATTAGGAACTCTGGGACATCTCTACGAACAAACCAATCAACTGCAACCCGCCCAAGAATTAACCCAAAAAGCTTTAATTCAAACCCAAGCAATTGAAGCCTGGGATAGTCTGTATCCTTGGCAATGGCAATTAGGGCGCTTACTCAAACAGCAAGGCGATATTCAAGGGGCAATTGCCGCCTATCAAGGGGCGGTGGATACACTGCAATCCCTGCGTAGCGATTTAGTTGCGGTTAATTCTAATGTTCAGTATTCCTTCCGGGAACAGGTTGAACCCATCTACCGGGAGTTAGTCGAACTGCTATTACCAAAAGATGAAACTCAAGTGAGTCCAGAACAACTCGAACAAGCCCGTCAGGTGATTGAATTACTCCAAGTTGCCGAATTGGATAACTTCTTTCAAGCGGATTGTATCACGGCTCAACCTGTAAATATTGATACGATTGACCAAGAAGCTGCCGTACTTTACCCGATTATCCTATCTGATCGCTTGGAAATCATTGTTCATTTACCCAATCAACCCTTACGCCGTTACACCACCTTTGTCTCCAAAACTGAATTAGAAAGCACATTAGAGGACTTACGTCAAGGCTTAACCCAGCGTACCAGCTTACGATTTCTCCCCCTCGCCCGGAAAGTCTATGACTGGATTATCAAACCCGCCGCCGCCGATTTAGCCCAAAGTGAGGTAAAAACCCTAGTCTTTGTATTGAATGGCACGCTGCGGAATATCCCGATGGCGGCGTTACACGACGGGGATCAATTCTTACTGCAAAACTATGCGATCGCGCTGACTCCAGGGTTAGAATTGTTAGAGTCCACACCGCTTACCGAACAAAAGCTTGAAGTGTTAACGGCTGGACTTTCCGAATCCCGCCTAGACTTTTCCGCCCTCCCCAATGTAAAAATCGAACTCCAACAAATTCAATCGTTTATGCCAGGGAAATTGTTACTCAATCAGGAGTTTACCAAATCCACATTAGAAAATACGATGGGTAACGTATCATTTCCCGTTGTCCACCTCGCCACCCACGGTCAGTTTAGTTCAGAAGCTGAGGGAACCTTTATTATTACGTGGGATGATAAGCTGAATGTGAATGAATTGAGTTCCTTGCTCAAAACCACGGATTTGCGTCGCACCAATCCCATTGAATTACTGGTACTCAGTGCCTGTGAAACCGCCAAAGGCGATGATCACGCTGCATTGGGATTAGCTGGTGTCGCCGTGAGAGCGGGGGCGAGGAGTACGATAGCCACATTGTGGTTAGTGGATGACGCGACGACGGCGGATCTGATGGTGAAATTTTATCAGGTACTCACTGAGGATAAAGTGAGTAAGGCTGAAGCCCTGCGTCGCGCTCAATTACTGATTTTACAAGATCCAAAATATCGGAAACATCCCTATTTCTGGACACCGTTTGTATTAGTTGGCAATTGGGTTTAACGGTTGTCTGGGTGGGTTTTACGATATTGAATTTGTCGAATTTGACCAAACAATAGCGCTACAAGCCGCTCAAATCCGAGCCACATATAATCTGCAATTGCTTGATTGTATCCCAGCCAGATCCCCGACTTCTTCAAGAAGTCGGGGATCTTTGTACCTCATAATACAGCACGGCTTCACAGGACAACTCAAAACCTAATACCTAATACCTAATTATCGCAGAGATGCTTATCATTCTCTGGGGCATTGTACTTCAGATAATCCCCCACCCAATCACAAGCATCCTGCATGAGTGAATCTAGAGTTAAATCTTCCAAATTCCACAGAATCACGGTATTATCAGCACTGGCAGAGGCAAGCATCTTGTCATCAGGGCTGAATGCTACGCTAAAGACCAAATTAGTATGCCCTTCAAGGGTTTGCATAATTTGACCCTTTTTGTTCCAGAGTTTGACGGTTTTGTCCCAACTACCAGAGGCAATTGTCTCTCCATCGGGGCTGAAACTGACGTCATAGACTGGCTTACTGTGTCCCTTGATGATTTTGGCTCTCTTGTGATCAACGCTCCAGAGTTTAACAGTTGTGTCCTCACCCGCAGAGGCAATGGTCTGACCGCTGGGGCTGAAACTGATGCTATAGACTTTATCATTGTCTTGGAGACTGTTAAGTTCCTTCCCATTAACGCTCCAGAGTTTGATAGTTTTGTCGTCACTGGCAGAGGCAAGCATCTTACCATCAGGGCTGAAACTGACACTATTGACGTCATTGTTATGCCCTGTGAGGGTAAGTTGTAAGATCGCTTTGTCCCGATTCCAGAGTCTGACCGTTTTGTCCCAACTCGTAGAGGCAATTGTCTTGCTATCAGGGCTAAAACTAAGGCTCCTGACCAGATCACTATGCCCAGTGAGGGTATTGAGTTGTCTTCCATCAACGCTCCAGAGTTTGATGGTTTTGTCAGCACTGGCAGAAGCAAGGGTCTGACCGTCGAGACTCCAAACTACGCTCCTGACCAGATCACTATGCCCAGTGAGGGTATTGAGTTGTCTTCCATCAACGCTCCAAAGTTTGATGGTTTTGTCAGCACTGGTAGAGGCAATCGTCTTGCCATCGGGGCTAAAACTGACATGATTGACCGTATTGGTATGTCCCTTAAGGGTTTTGAGTTGTTTACCGCCAAAGTTCCAGAGTCTGATGGTTTGATCTAAACTAGCAGAGGCAATCGTCTGACCGTCAGGGCTGAAACTGACACTATTGACTTGATCTTCATGTCCCTTAAGGGTAAGTTCTGGGATGGCGTTATCCCGATTCCAGAGTCTGACGGTTTGGTCTAAACTAGCAGAGGCAATCGTCTGACCGTCAGGGCTGAAACTGACACTATTGACTGGCTGGTTATGCCCTTTGAAGGTTTTGAGTACCTTGCCATCACGGCTCCAGAGCTTAACGGTGTTGTCACCACTAGCAGAGGCAATCGTCTGACCGTCAGGGCTGAAACTGACGCTATAAACGGCGTTGTTATGCCCCTGGAAGGTTTTGAGTAGCTTGCCATCACGACTCCAGAGTCTGACGGTTTCGTCCTCACTAGCAGAGGCAATCGTCTGACCGTCAGGGCTGAAACTGACGCTATAAACGGCGTTGTTATGCCCCTGAAAGGTTTTGAGTAGCTTGCCATCACGACTCCAGAGTCTGACGGTTTCGTCCTCACTAGCAGTGGCAAGGAACTGACCATCGGGACTCCAATCTATGCTCTTTACCTGATGGTTATGTCCGTTGAGGGTTGCGAGTTCTTTACCATCGAGACTCCAAAGTTTGGCAGTCTGATCGTTACTAGCGGTGGCAATTGTCTGACCATTAGGACTCCAAGCTACGCTATTAACCTGCCTGTTGTGTCCGTTGAGGGTTGCGAGTTCCCTACCATCGAGGCTCCAGAGTTTGACTGTTCTATCCCCACTCGCCGAGGCAACCATTTTGCTATCGGGACTGAAGCGGACGCCCCAGACACCATATTTATGCCCTACCAAGCGATTTCTTTCTCTGAATCCGTATTGATAAACAACCTGCTGCAATGCGGTCAAAACATGATTCCGGGTTTCTGGCTGTACCGGGATGACTCGCCGTTCTTGCAGCGATTTACCTGCCCGAATCGCTTCAATCAGAGCGTCAAGCTTTTGATCTGTCTTAGAGAGTAGCAATGAAAAGCGGCTCACCGAACTGATTTGACTGTCTTGAAATAGTTCTCTCTGAACCCAAACCACCCCGGCTGCGCCAACAAGAGCCATAAATGTTATACCGATTGCGATAAAAAAGTACTTTTGTCGTCTGGCACTTTTTTTCTGTTCTACCAATCGTGCTTCCGCTTCCTTCATCCGCTCCTCCTGCAAACGCAGCATTTCGGCTTGTCGGCGTTTTTCTGCTTCCTTTGCTGCTGCGATCGCGTTTTGACTTGCCTGAATAAATGCCTTCTGCAATAGAGTCGCCGTCGGCTTTTTCTTTTGTTGCTCTGTTTCCTGTAACCAATTCTCGGCAACGGCAAATTCACTCCCTCGCAACAACAAATCAGCACTTTTACCTTTCTGCTGCCACTCCAACGCCCGCTGTAACCATTTGCTATGACTGTGAACGTGTTCTCTATCCGTATCGAGAGTTCTCACCAATTGGTTGAAATTAGCATTAAAATCTCGCTGATTCTGATTAAAATCAATCCACTGTACCTTGGCTAATTCCGGATGCAATTCTGCCGTGTTTACTGGCTGATGCAACACCGTCACGAAGCGTTTATTCAACTTCGCCGCATATTCCACTTCATCCGCACAATAAGGAGAATTCACAGAACGCGGTGAGAGAATAAATAGAAAATTGTCACAAACGCGAATTCCCCGATAAATCTCCTCTTGGAAATCACTCCCCGATGCAATACTTTCCTGATCAAACCATGTCGTTTTTCCTTGCATCTGTAATGCATCATTCAGCATTCGAGCAAAATCTGAATCCGCACGGGAATAGGATATAAACACATCCAGCGACTCTAATGGCGGTTGTCGCAGACTTTCAGCAATGAATTCTTCCTGCAACGGTGTGGGTGGATGCTGGGTTCGTTTCTGCGCTACCTTTAACCACGCCTCCGCACTGTGCAGATTATACCCTCGCAACAGAATGCTGGGATTCTTTTGCTGCTGTTGCCACTTCAGCGATTTAGTGAGTAGAATTTTATGCTCATTATAGTAAGCCGCATCTTGATGCAACGTCTTCAACAGTTGGCTTTCATCAAGCAGGTAATCATCCTCTTTTACATTATCCGTGAGGTCAATATACTGCAAATCCCGCAGTCCAGTTGGCACTTGATTGGGTTCAATTTCGCGCACCAACACCGGAATAATTCGCTTGTGTAGTGACAAGGCTAAGTCTAATTCTTGCTGACAATAGGTCGAATTTACTGACTCAGGTGAGAGCAACAAAACTAAGTTATCCGCTTGTTCAATTCCCCGCTTAATCGCCTCCTCAAAAGCTTCCCCAGTTTGAATATCGCTTGTATTCGTCCAAACGGTAATACTTTCCTGCCTCAAACTGTTGCGAATCCTCTCCATCGTTGTCCTATCTTCATCGGCATACGACAGGAACACCTGAGTCATCAAGTTATTAGCATTTTTGATGCTTTCAGTGATGTATTCACAATGCAAATTCGTCGGCGTACAAGGCGGCTGTTCATCTTTAAACCGGATCTTGAGCCAAGCTTCTGCCTGCTTTTTTTCTTCCCCCGTTAACAGATAATTAGTTTGTTTTTTATTCCGCTCCCACTCCAATGCTTTGAGTAAAAACCGAGTATGCTTCTCCACATAATCGTGATGAGAGCGGAGTAACTTAACTAAGTCAGCGAAAGATTTTTCAAAATCGTCTATCCCCTCTTGGAAATACACCCAGTTCAGCTTTTGAATCGTTGGGTGCATATTCTGATAGCTCTCGTGTAACCCCTTAGCTTTGTAAGCTTCCCACTCTTCCGGCGTACCATTGGGATTTCGTTGCTGCCAGGTTTCCGGGCTAATTTGCATCAGATGTAACAAGGGAATGATGCGTTTATTCAGTTTAATCGCTAATTCGATTTCTTTGAGACAATAGGGCGAATTGACCGAATGAGGCGCGATAATGAACAGAAAGTGGCTCGCTTTCTCAATCCCATCATCAATTTGATTCTGGAAATCGACGGCTAAGGGAATATCATTGAAGTCAAACCAGACTTTAAACCCTTGTTCATCCAAACGAGCTTGCAGTTTTTGGGCAAAGGCTTTACTATCCGCTCGTCCGTAAGAAATGAAAGCATCAAAGAATGTCGTCATTGTCAGGTAGCTGCACAACGCCAAGACTAAGGAATTGAGACTTATAAATCTCTACATTTTGGTCGATGAATCTACTATAGCAATTCTTTCTCTTGTGTCACTAGATCAGATCAGCTATCCTAAGTGAGTAAGGATTTAGGGGCAACATCCAGTTTGTAGTGAGGACTTTAGTCCTCTTGCCAGGGGCGAATCAAGCGCCTACTACAAACAAGATTAGCGACTCACGATAAACGCTAAAATTGCTAATCCTATTAATGTTGGCGTTAACCAATTACCCCAGCGTACATACAGCGTCTGGGTTTGTCGCCGATAAACTGTAGCCGCATGAATCTGGTAAGTATTAATCCCAGAAAGCCATAAGGTTCTCCCGTGAGGATCGACAATGCCAGAATAGCCTGTATTCGTTGCCCGTACTGCCCACCGATCTGTCTCAATAGCACGCATCACATCTTGGGCGTGGTGTTGGGCGGGCATGGTTTCACTATAATGAGCATTATTGGAAGCACTGAGAATAAACTCACCGCCCCTAGCGGCTTGATGGCGGAAATGATAGGCAAACGCTGACTCATAACAAATCCCCGCGATCGCACGACCAAACGGTGTGTCAAACTGTTGGTTGGGTTGACCTGCGGCTAAGTGGGCATCTAAGGGGGAAAGGCGATCAATTAAACTACCCAATAGTTCCTCAAAGGGAATATATTCGCCTAACGGGACGAGAATCACTTTGTTATAGCGGCTGATGGTTTCCCCTGTACCTGTAATCGTAAATAAACTATTCGTCAGGCTATCTCCTTTTTCACCAAACGCCCCCAGCCAAAGCAGTACACCTTTGTCTAAAATAGCCTCTTTAAAGCGATCGAGTTTGTATTGATAAAAGGGAACGGGTGAGCGAAATTGGTTAACCTGTTCATCCCAGATAAATGGCAAAGCCGTTTCCGGTGTTAGGACAGCTTCTACTCCTTCATCCGCTAACGCTTTGTAACCATTGGTATAATTTTCAATTGCCCGACTCAAACCATCTTGGTAAAGTTTAATTGTGTTAGGAATATTCCCTTGAATAATACCAACCTTGAAGGCGGCTTGAGTTGGTTGAATCAGCGGACGACTGTAGAGTCCCAAACCAATCAGATGGAACCCGATGAGTAGTCCTAAAGCTAGGATAAATTTCTGCTTGGCATTAGATCCAGTGACTCGTTTGTTTTGATTAGAGAAATAACTAATTCCCGCTTCCGCGATTAACCCATTCACCGCGACAACGGCGGCGGTTACTGTAAACGGACCCGAAATCTGACCCAGGTGTAAAATCAATAAATTATGGGGACTTTGGGTATAAGCCAGAGATGTCCAATTGAGATCTCCTAAAGTCCAGAAGGCTTCTAAACCACACCAGAGGGCAATTCCAACTAAGACGCGAGTAACTGTCCTAAACTTTGCACCTTGACGATTTAAGAGTGAATTGAACGCCGTCATACCCACCGCCCACAGCACCACCAGAATCGTCCCCCAGAGGGTAATAAACACCCAGCAAAAAAGCGCGATCGCTAAACTGGCTAACCAGGGTACTCCCATCCAATCCATGGGATGAACACCTGTAATCCAAAATAGGGCTAACCCTTGATAACCAATCCCCCAGCAGAAACCATATAAAGCCGTCTGGCGCAGACTTTGACGGGTGACGACTAAGAACCATAAAGGCACTAAAGCAATCCACGCCAAAGACCAGGCTTCTACAGGGGATGGAGTTAATCCCATGAGGATACCACCCAGCAGGGATAATAAGATAGGAGACGCTTGCCAAAGTTGCTTAGGAATTTGCATAGTGACAAAGGACTTAAGGGGAATGTCGCTGACTTCAGCCCTCAACTAAAGTTGGGGCTAAAAGCACCAAACCCGTTGAAACGGGTTCAAAGAGTTAATTCATTTATTTCCAGGCTAAGCTGTCATGCATTTAAATTGGGTATTAGTAGCGAGCAAGATGCAAAGCCTGCGGCATGGCTTCGCTAAAGCCTGCGGCATGGCTTCGCTAAACGCACTACAAGGCTTTCGCCGTTATTGATATTAAGGTTTAAATACCGAACAGCTTACCCAAGAGAATAGGCTAGTAGACTTGAGAAACCAGGAACATTTCTCACCGTACTAGCCCAGATTAGTTGTTTGTGTTGGAGTTGTTTCTTAATTGTCTTCTATTTTTTACGGCTATGACATCGGCAATAGTTATCAAATAATTTTGCGCGACTTTGCGGATGTCATTTGAGAATAGTTATGACTAATTATTCCCTAAGCGGCACTTGTAACTTGAGTCGCTGAACATCTCCCTCTTCTCCCACAGCCGGAAATAGGTCAAGGGGATCACCAGAGTTGAGGGTATCTCCAACGACAATTCGTAGGCGATCGCTAATGGCAAAGCTTGAATCTGTAGAATTCACTCCTGCTGCATCTGGAGCAATGGGCGAGTTGGTATTGAAGAAAGAACGGTAATCCTTGGATAGACTGCGACGTTGTACAGTCCGCAGGGATTCACCGGATAACGTAACCGAATTGTCATTAGCGCTAAACGGTGAGTCTGACTGAGCTTGGGCAAGGGGGACTAAGCCAAAGACCGCAGTAGTGATGCTTAAAACAACAAGTGTGTGGCGTCTCATGAGCGCTCTCCCTGGTTTTATAGTGTTGAAAACTTGCTACTGTTGAGACTGATTATACTTTTCAGCATACCAAGAGTTTGCCGATAAATTTACAATGGGATTAATTTTTTATTGATTTGTTGACCAAATTTGTTACCCAGTTTACCATCTACACGCTGGGTAATAATCAATAGCTCATTCTGGTCATTCACCCGCATGGTAGGAACTGCGAACCAAGGGACCCGAACGGACATGAGTGAAACCCATGTCTTTGGCGATCGCACCCAGTCGCTCAAATTCCTCAGGAGTCCAATAGCGTTGCACTCTCAGGTGTTCCAGGGAGGGACGCATATATTGCCCTAGAGTGAGGCGATCGCATTCAGCACGGCGTAAATCCTCCATGGCTTCGATCACCTCCGCTTCCGTCTCACCATGTCCTACCATTAATCCTGACTTGGTGGGAATTGTCGGGTCAAGGGCTTTGACGATACGGAGAACATCCAGCGATCGCTCATATTGGGCACCCCGGCGCACTTGTCCTTGCAATCGTTTTACGGTTTCAATATTGTGGTTATAACAAGCCGGACGCGCCTGAACCACCGTTTTCACCCGTTGACGCTGCAACTCGGTTGGCGTTTGATTCTCCTTACCTCTCCCGCCCCAAAAATCTGCTGTTAGTACCTCAATTTGGGTCTCTGGATTCAGTCGCCGGATGGCATCCATTGTGGCAACAAACCAACCCGCACCCTGATCGGGTAAATCATCTCGCGCCACTGATGTCAGTACCACATACCGCAATCCCAATAACTGAACCGATTCGGCAATTTTCTGGGGTTCTTCGGGATCAAGGGGCATCGGAGAATGACCCTTATCCACTTGACAAAATGCACAAGCACGGGTACAGGTTGGACCCATCAGCAAAAAGGTCGCCGTTTTATGGGCATAACACTCTCCGCGATTAGGACAGCGCCCCTCTTCACAGATCGTGTGAATTTGCCGTTGTTTCACAATGCGCTGCACCGTGGAGATCTCACTGGCGTTACCAATGGGGCGTCGTAACCAACTGGGTAGGGCAGCAATTTCCTCTCGCCAACGGTTTTTAGCAGACAGATTGGGTTGAGTCGGCAAATCCATAATAATTGTGGTGAGCTATCAGCAACGGTGTTACTCTGTACGATACAAATGGTAAAGCATTTTACTCGGACTCTGATTTGATCCGGGTTTTGCTCTCAACCAACCAAGCAGATTAATCTAGAATCATGGACATAAGTGCTTTTGGGTTCGATCTCCAAACAGCAGAAGAGTTACAGGTGTCAGTCAGTCATCCGTTGTTTTCCCGAAAACAGACTCTGTGAGGTCTGTCTGAGTGGAGTTATGGGGTCTGGTCTACCTGGGCTGAAGACGTTTTTCTTTTATCTCTCCAAAGGAGTCAGTCGTGGCAAGCCATAAAATATTAGTTATTGATGACAGTAGAGTCATCCGGATGCGTGTTAAAGAAATGTTGCCGCCCGGTAACTTTGAAGTGTTAGAAGCCAAAGATGGTATTGAAGGTCTTAATCAGATCCGCCAGGAGCATCCCAACCTAATTATGTTAGATTTTCTGCTGCCTAAAATGAGTGGTTGGGATGTTTTTCAACACATTCAAAGTGATGGTACTCTCCAGAGCATTCCTTTAGTATTAATGTCAGGTCGTAAGGAAGAAGTAACGGAGAAGATACCGGAGCCGTTTAAGTATTTTGCCTTCGTCGAAAAGCCCTTTGAAAAGAAACAACTGGTTGATGCGATTAAGGAAGCAATGGCGAAGGCGAAAAAACGCCCCGTTATGGCTCCGCCCCCCAAAGAAGAAGCCCCTGCGGGTGAAGATCCTGGTGTTTCATCAGACGAAGTTCAAGCATTAAATGCAAAAATTGAACATTTACAGTCAGAAGTTGATGGGTTGAAAAAACAAATGGGACAACTCGTTTCATTTATTAAGCAAAAACTCAAGTGACCTTCAGCATAACCGAGATTTGAACTCGGTGAGACTATGAAACGGCTCAATTCCTATTTAAACTCAGAGCGCCTCCGGCAAGTTCTCACATTGAGTGCGATCCTTGCCGCTTTTGGCATTAATGTCTGGGCAAATATCGCGCCGATTGGTGGACTAACAATCGGCGAAATCTCCAATACTCTCTTTGGGGAAATTAAGATTATCCCAGCCAGCTATGCTTTTGCTATATGGGGAATCATTTATCTGGGTTTGATTAGTCTGGGGATCTATCAGGTATTGCCTAACCAGCGGCAAAATACTTATCTGCGTCAGATGGGCTATGGTTTAGTGCTGGCGAGTGTTGCCCAGATTGTTTGGGTATTTCTGTTCCAGTATCGCCAGTTTGCGCTGTCGCTGGTGGCGATGCTGGGAATTTTACTGCCACTGATTCGAGTGTATTGGCGGTTGGGTATTGGTTCTGTCAGGGTGTCTCGGAAAGAGAAATGGTACATTCACATTCCCGTGAGTATCTATTTGGCGTGGATTAGTGTAGCCACAATTCTGAATGTGGCAATTGTACTCTATGACTTTGGCTGGAATGGATGGGGGATTGACCCCTCGGTTTGGACGGCAATTGTCCTACTTGTCGGGGCGGCGATTACAGCAACGGTGATTATTCAGCGATCGGATATTGCCTATCCTCTAGTGATTGCTTGGGCTTATGGTGCGATCGCGGTGCGTCATACGGATACCCTGATGATTTCCGGAGTCGCTGGGGGATTCGCGATCGCGTTTATTCTATTCACTGGGTTGAAACGTTACCGCGACTGACAGATAGGGGATTATTTTTAGCTGTTTAATGTCAATTTGTCAATAAAAAATAAACTTTTGTAAAAGGTAAATTTTCATACAAAAAACTGCATAAGGGTCAACTCCTGAGAGACACAAGAGGGCAGAGAGGTCAAAATCTGACATCTGCACACAATTTTCACTACAGAGGAGAGACTCTTATGGCATCTCACGACAAATCCTTCTCCACCTCCACCGAATTAGCTCTGATGTTTGGTAATTTCTTTGGTGTAGCAGAAGCTGATAATTTATCTATTGACACGGATAGTTCAGGTACAGCAACTGAGAATTTTGCTCAGACACCTCAAGCCAACATCGTTTCAGGTAGGCAGACAAGCTTAGAATTCACTGACAACAGGACTCAACAGGCAGAATCAACGACAACGCCAAATCTGTTAGCCGCTCAGACTCCAACCTCTACAATCAACGTTAACTATAACGGTTTTTCCACCCAAGCTCAAGCGGCATTTGAATACGCGGTTGATATCTGGGAAAACCTGATTGTTTCGCCAGTGCCGATTGAAGTTGAAGCCAATTGGATTCCTTTAGGGACAGGTACTCTTGGTTCTGCTGGAGCAAATGATTATTACAGCAACTTTACCAATGCTGCCTACGCCGATACCTGGTATCCCATCGCCCTCGCCAATAGTCTGGCTGGCTTCGATTTAGATACCACTGCCCATGATATTAATGCTAATTTCAATAGCAATAAATCGAACTGGTATTTTGGCACCGATGGCAATACACCAGCAGGAAAGACTGATTTTGTTTCTGTTGTCTTGCATGAGTTAGGTCATGGCTTGGGGTTTCTGGGTAGCATGGATTATGACTCCAACACTGAACAAGGGAGTTGGTGGAGCCAACCCTTAATTTACGATCACTTTACGGTGAATGGTTCGGGTCAAAAACTTATCGATACATTTCCGAATAACTCTGTTGCTCTAGGCGCTCAACTCACCAGTGATAACCTGTTCTTTAATGGGAGTAATGCGGTTGCTGCCAATGGTGGCACGAATCCTAAGCTGTACGCTCCGAGTACATGGGACTCTGGTTCTAGCTATGCCCACTTGGATGAAGCGATTTATGAAAGTGGAAATTCTAATGCTTTGATGACACCTCAAATTAGTACAGGAGAGGCGCACCATGATCCGGGTGCGGTAACATTAGGAATCTTTGAGGATTTAGGTTGGGTTATCAATTTAGCTGATTTGTGGGGGTGGGGCTTTAATGTCACTCCACAAGCCCTCGATGCGGGTGATAGTTTCAATATTGATTTTGACATTACCAATACGGGGAGTAGCGCGGGTGCTTTTGATGTTTCCTTCTACCTTTCCAGTAATAACTACATCAGCACTGTAGATCATCTGTTAGGTAGTACCACGATTAATGGGTTAGCTGGGAACAGTACACGCTCCTTTACCACTAGCTTAAACTTGCCCAGTGTTAATCATTCCTTCTGGAATGGAAATGGCACATACTACATCGGGATGACGGTTGATTCTGGTTCAGATGTTACGGAAGTCTATGAAACCAATAACTCAAATGTCGGCTTTTTGTTCGACTACGATTATGTAGCCATCAATAATACTCAATTAGCTGACTTATCCGGTTCAGATTTTGATATCACTCCACAATCCCTGGATGCGGGTGATAGTTTCGACATTGATTTTGACATTACCAATACAGGGAGTAGCGCGGGTGCTTTTGATGTTTCCTTCTACCTTTCCAGTAATAACTACATCAGCACCATGGATCATCTGTTATATAGTGGCACGATTAATGGGTTAGCTGGGAACAGTACAGGCTCGTTTACCACTAGCTTAAACTTACCTGGTGTTAATCATTCCTTCTGGAATGGAGATGGTACATACTATATCGGGATGCTGGTGGATTCGGGAGCAGATGTTACGGAAGTCAATGAAACCAATAATTCTAATTTCGGCTTTTTGTTCGACTATGATGATGTAGTCATCAATAATACTCAATTAGCTGACTTATCCGGTTCAGATTTTGATATTACTCCACAATCCCTGGATGCGGGTGATAGTTTTGACATTGATTTTGACATTACCAACACGGGGAGTAGCGCGGGTGCTTTTGATGTGTCTTTCTATCTCTCCAGTGATAACACGATTAGCACCACGGATCATTTATTAGACAGTACCACAATTAATGGGTTAGCTGGAAACAGTACAGGCTCCTTTATCACTAGCTTAAACTTACCTGATGTTAATCATTCCTTCTGGAATGGAGATGGCACATACTACATCGGGATGCTGGTGGATTCGGGAGCAGATGTTACCGAAACGAATGAAAATAATAACTCAAATGTCGGCTTTTTGTTCGATTATGATGATGTAGTCATCAATAATACCCAATTAGCTGACTTATCCGGGTCGGATTTTGATGTCACCTCAGAACCTCTGGATGCCGGTGATAGTTTTGACATTGATTTTGACATTACCAATACAGGGAGTAGCGCGGGTGCTTTTGATGTTTCCTTCTACCTTTCCAGCAATAACACGATTAGCACTGTTGATCATTTGTTAGGTAGTGCCACAATTAATGGGTTAGCCGGGAACAGCACAGGTTCCTTTACCACTAGCTTAAACTTGCCCGGAGTTAATCATTCCTTCTGGGATTTATATGGAGATGATAGCTATTACATCGGGATGCGGGTTGATTCGGGTGCAGATGTTACCGAAACGAATGAAACCAATAACTCAAATGTCGGCTTTTTGTTCGATTATGATGATGTGGTCATCAACAATACTCAATTAGCTGATTTGTCAGGATCGGACTTTAATGTTAATCCAGAACCTCTGGATGCAGGTGATAGTTTCAACATTGATTTTGACATTACTAACACAGGTGGCAGTGCTGGTGCTTTTGATGTTTCTTTCTATCTTTCCAGTAATAACACGATTAGCACTGTTGATCATTTGTTAGGTAGTGCCACGATTAATGGTTTAGCTGGGAACAGTACGGGTTCCTTTACCACTAGCTTAAACTTGCCCGGAGTTAATCATTCCTTCTGGGATTTATATGGAGATGATAGCTATTACATCGGGATGCGGGTTGATTCGGGTGCAGATGTTACCGAAACGAATGAAACCAATAACTCAAATGTCGGCTTTTTGTTCGATTATGATGATGTAGCCATCAATAATACCCAATTAGCTGACTTATCCGGGGTGTATTTTGATGTCACCTCAGAACCTCTCGATGCAGGTGATAGTTTCGACATTGATTTTGACATTACTAACACGGGAAGTAGCGCGGGTGCTTTTGATGTTTCTTTCTATCTTTCCAGTAATAACACAATTAGCACCACGGATCATTTATTAGGTAGTACCACGATTAATGGTTTAGCTGGGAACAGCACAAGTTCTTTTGTCACCAGCCTAAGCTTACCCAGTGTTAATCATTCCTTCTGGGATTTATATGGCGATGATACCTATTACATCGGTATGAAGGTTGATTCTGGGTTAGATGTTACGGAAGTGAATGAAACCAATAACTCAAATGTTGGCTTTTTATTCGATTACGATGATGTAGTCATCAATAATACCCAATTAGCTGATTTGTCAGGGCTATATTTTGATGTCGCACCCGAACCCCTGGATGCGGGTGATAGTTTTGACATTGATTTTGACATTACCAATACGGGGAGTAGCGCTGGTGCGTTTGATGTTTCCTTCTATCTTTCCAGTAATAACACAATTAGCACCACGGATCATTTATTAGGTAGTGCCACGATTAATGGGTTAGCTGGGAACAGTACAGGTTCCTTTATCACTAGCTTAAACTTGCCCGGAGTTAATCATTCCTTCTGGAATGGAGATGGTACATACTATATCGGGATGGAAGTTGATTCTGGGTTAGATGTTACGGAAGTGAATGAAACCAATAACTCCAATGTTGGCTTTTTATTCGATTACGATGATGTAGTCATCAATAATACCCAATTAGCTGATTTGTCAGGGCTATATTTTGATGTCGCCCCCGAACCCCTGGATGCGGGTGATAGTTTTGACATTGATTTTGATATCACCAATACAGGGAGTAGCGCGGGTGCTTTTGATGTTTCCTTCTATCTTTCCAGTAATAACACAATTAGCACCACGGATCATTTATTAGGTAGTGCCACGATTAATGGGTTAGCTGGGAACAGTACAGGTTCCTTTATCACTAGCTTAAACTTGCCCGGAGTTAATCATTCCTTCTGGAATGGAGATGGTACATACTATATCGGGATGGAAGTTGATTCGGGGTCAGATGTTACGGAAGTCAATGAAACCAATAACTCAAATGTTGGCTTTTTATTCGATTACGATGATGTAGTCATCAATAATACCCAATTAGCTGACTTATCCGGGTCGGATTTTGATGTTAATCCAGAACCCCTGGATGCGGGTGATAGTTTTGACATTGATTTTGATATCACCAATACAGGGAGTAGCGCGGGTGCTTTTGATGTTTCCTTCTATCTTTCCAGTAATAACACAATTAGCACCACGGATTATTTGTTAGGTAGTACCACAATTAATGGGTTAGCCGGGAACAGTACGGGTTCCTTTACCACCAGCCTCAACTTGCCCGGAGTTAATCATTCCTTCTGGAATTTATATGGCGATGATACCTATTACATCGGTATGAAGGTTGATTCTGGGTTAGATGTTACGGAAGTGAATGAAACCAATAACTCAAATGTCGGCTTTTTGTTCGATTACGATGATGTAGCCATCAATAATACCCAAATCGCCAACCTGTCTGGACTGAATTTCAATGTCACCCCAGAACCGCTCAATGCTGGTGATAGTTTCGACATTGACTTGATGATTGAAAATAGTGGTGCAGCAGCGGCTGGTGTATTTGATGTATCCTTATATTTGTCCAGTGATAGTAATATTAGCAACTCAGATTTACTGCTGGATACAATCAGTTTCACTGGCTTGGCTGCCAATAGCAGTGGTACATTTACGAGCAACTTTATTCTCCCTGAAGCTAATGATGCGTTCTGGAGTGGAGATGGCAGCTACTATATCGGCATGATGGTTGATTCCGGTGATGATATCACGGAAACCATTGAAACCGATAATGCCAATGTTGGCTTGATGTTGGATAAGGATAATGTGGTCATCAATAACACCAAACTGGCGGATTTAGTTGGCGTAGACTTCAACTTAGTGCAGGAACCCTTAGCCGCTGGTGATAACTTCGATGTCAATTTTGAAGTGCAAAACCTGGAACTGTTTGCCGCCGGAGCGTTTGATGTTTCTTTCTACGTTTCTACCGATAATACTATCGACACGGCGGATCAATTCCTCGGTAGTACAACAATTAATGGTTTAGCGGGTAACAGCATTGGTGCTTATACTACGGGGTTAACTTTGCCAGGAATTAATGATTCTACCTGGAATGGTGATGGAATTTACTACATTGGTATGATCATTGATCAAGACGGAACACTTCCTGAAACTGATGAAACCAATAATTCCAATAATGGTCTATTTGTGGATTATGACAATGTGCTAATTTCCGATACTGAACTCATTGGTACCGATGACGATGATACCCTATTTGGCACTCCCGGTGATGATATTCTCTCTGGCTTGCGCGATGATGATGATTTAGTAGGCGGTGACGGCGATGATACCCTGTTTGGCGATCGCGGCGATGATAACCTGTTTGGTGAAGCCGGAAATGATATGCTATTTGGCGATCGCGGCGATGACTATCTCTTCGGCGGTACAGGGAATGATATTATCTATGGCGATCGCGGCGATGATCTGTTAATCGGTGTTGAACTCAATCTGGCAAATCCCGGTTTAGGGGAAGTGGATAGTCTTATCGGTGGCTTTGGTGCGGATGTGTTCCAACTTGGAGATGTATTCAGCGCTTATTACGATGATGCTGACGGAACAACCGATGGTTCTACCGATTACGCCCTAATTACTGATTTTGATATCAACCAAGATATCATCGAACTTCATGGCAGTGCGGCTGACTATCAACTCGCCACTGTTTCCCCCAGTTTACCATCAGGAATTGGCGTTTTCCTCCAGTCTTCTACACCATCAGGTCAAGATGAATTGATTGGTATTGTACAAGGTGAAAGCAGTCTGAGTTTAAATGATAGTTACTTTAGTTTTGTGTAACGACGATTGCTATAAAAGCAATTGCATTCAGACTGGATAACCTTACTTTTGGTCAGGATCTGGAAAACCTCTCTCCAAACCTCTCTCCTGCTCTTGAGAAGGCTTTGAATTCTCCCCCTTCCGTGCTATAAAAGCGAAGCATCCGCTATCCTCCGCCGTGAAAAAAAAGTGAAATCCTCTGTCCTCCCCGCATAACAAAAAGAAAGCGAAGCAACATCTGGTCTCCCCCTTTTGAAGGGGGACGGAAGGGGGATCTATAAGGGGAATGAGGGGAGTTGGGGGAAATTAACTAATAATTTGTCTTAAAAGTCCGCGCAGGCGGACTTTGTTTGTGTAGACGTGAATTACATTCGCCGTCTACTCATTCGCCGTCTACTTTTTATAGATTGAACGGGGAATTTATTGATCAAATTTCAGCCGCTGCTCGTTCGATTAAACGACGGGCGACGGTTTGAGTACCCGTATGTTCGTAGTAATTTGTTGACGTGTCTAAAAATGCAGCCAGATAATCCAACTTATCATCTGCAATTTCCACAAATCCTTGCAGGTGATTAACCACCTTTTGGGGAGTCAATCCTTTGGCTGCAACCACACCCCCCATCCAACCTTTCACCGCATCGAAGCTTTCCCCAATAAAGTTCAGCTTCCCTTCAGAACTCTCTCCCGGAATGAAGCTGCTGATTTGTTGGAAAGTAGAATTTTGCTCTAAGCGCGAGGGACTTAATCCTGAAAGCGTCGATTGCGCGGCTTGAATGAAATCAGGACCGAGGGGAATCAAACCATCCAGGCAAATGAGTCCCGCCATTCGGATCATCGACTCACCGCTATAATCGGCTAAAGCATTGACAAAATCCCCGATACTGTCTCCAGGAATGCCATTAATTTGACAAAACGCCACCAATTCTGCCACAACTTTTAAACAAAGATCGATAGTTTGTGCCGTATCAGCTTTGGGCGTAAGTCGATTTAAAAATCCCAGAAACGAAACTCGTTCACCGATTTTATTGGCTAAAGCGGCTGCACCCAGAGCAAAATCCGCACTATCCACGGATTGAAACAGCCAAATTGCCCGTTGATAGCCTTGGGACTTATCGTTATAAAGCCAAAGAGCGCGTTCACTAATATCCTGAATTAATGCCGGATCATCTTCACCTGTAACCTCCCGCACGGTATTTTCAAAGCCAACCACATTTTGCCAATCACCGGGAGCCACAAAGTCTAAGGCTTTCAAGACGGAAACGGTGAGTCCACCTTCAGGTAAGTTATCCACTAATTCAATAATAGATTTACTCATGTAAAATCTCCTATAAATCGTTTCAATGATATCTTTAATTTGTTCCCAATGACCAAGGACAAATCATAGAGAACTAACCTTTCTGTGTAATCAGTGTAACTAAGCTTCCATCCTCTACCTGAATCTGGATAATAAATCTGTGAAATCAGTGTTTTGGCGAATGACCAATTTTATTTGAGTTGGGATAATCCTTGCAGGTCAAACTTTGCCAACCAAGCTTCGCGATCGCTAGGGGTAAAGGAGTCATCACGGGATTGGACTTTGACTTGGAAGCGATCGCGAACTAGAATGGCTGTTTGTGTCTTCCCCCGTTCGACAGCAGGATACCCAGCAATTGTTTTAGAACTATCCTGGAATTTCTTAGCTGCACTTGGGTTATTAGCTAAATCATTAATCGACAGCACCGCCACATCCTTGCCATCCTGTTTCAACTTGGCTTCGGCAAATCCAGTTTTCTCTTGGGCAAACACTCGCTGATAATCACCGCTAGCATTGGGGAAGAATTGATTAAATTGCCCCCCAGCCAAAGGTTCGCCTGTGGGAGCCTGAGTGCTAGTTTGAGGCGCTTCGGTAGAGGGTGGGGGAGCGGTGGATGGTGCGGCACAAGCCGTTACCAGTAAAAATAGCGAGAGTGATAAAGCGGTGAGTATTTTACCGATTCTGAACATTAGGGTTAGCGTCCTCATCGTGTGTGCCAAGATTTTCTCATTGTGACATAGCGATCGCGCAAATACGTTTGCCGTTGTTGCCAGATGGCTGCGAGTCGAGAAAAGCCTTCTTTTGTGTATCGTGGAGATTCTTGCTGGATGAGTAACCAAAGGGTATTGAGGGTTTCCATGTTTGGGCAGAAACGGATTAGGGTACGACAAGCGGCAATCCACTGTTCTAGCTGGCGGTAACTAATAAAATAACCGCCCAATCCTTCGATATGTACCCAGAGGACGTTATACCACTTTTCCCAGTTGAGGATACGCTTTGGGTTAATTTTCAGGTATTTGGCGATTTGTTGGAGGGTGATGACGAAGGTTTGGGGGTTGATGCGGTGGCGTAGCGGTTGCATAACTATTCGTAATTTGAGATGAGTGTCTGGTTGCCCCTTCTTAGCGACAGAAGGGGGTTAGGTTATTTTTGCTGCCAATTAGTCAACCTGAATACGGCGGCTCAGGATACTCATTACCTCACCAGGATTTTGAGTCGGTTGAGGTTTGCTCCATTCACTGACTTGGGCGTAGCCAAGACGGTAAAAAGTGTGAATGGTGTTACTGACGCCTTGGGGAGTGCTGATGACTAGAACTTTTAGGGGAACTCGATTGGGTTCTGATGGTGGATTTCCAGGGAAAGGGGTTTGCGGGTTGGGGGTTGGGTTGGGAAGAAACTCTTGTGTCATAAGGATTTAACTGCTTTTTTTGCTTTGTTCCATATAAGTAACAAAACCATCATACCTGAGTTTTCCATATATGGAACATTTACTCAGTTATGAGCCTCTGACACAATCTGAGGCATGGGAAAAGCAGGCAAAGCACTCAAACAGGTCTTGGAACGTTATGGCATTACCCAAAATCGTTTAGCCGTGGTAATGCAAGTTGGGCGTTCTAATGTTCACCGCTGGGTTTATGAGGTTGCCGATCCTGTCGGCGATGCCATCCTAGAAATTAGGAAGGGACTGAATACGATTAATCCAGCAGCAGCAGAAGAGTTTATTCGTTTGTATCTGGATGAGTCAGAGGAGGATGAGGAACACTCTTAGAGAAGGTGTTTTGTTCGCATTTTGCCTTCATGAGCCTTTGACAAAATTTAGGCATGGGAAAAGCAGGGACAGTACTAAAGCAAGTGTTAGAAGCCTATGGCATTAGCCAAAATAAGTTGGCAGTGGCAATGGGTATTGGGCGTTCTAGTATCAACCGTTGGGTGAATGAAAATCGAGATCCCGGAGGTGATGCCATCTTAGAAATTAGAAAAGGGCTGAATACGATTAATCCGGTAGCAGCCGAGGAGTTTATTGGCTTGTATTTAGATGAGTCATTTGCCTCTGGCACTATAGAAACCATGCGAAAGGCAGGAAAATCTTTAAGACAGGTGTTGGAAGCCTACAACATTAGCCAAAATAAGTTGGCGATAGCAATGGGTATTGGGCGATCAACAATTCACCATTGGGTCAATGAAAGTCGAGATCCAGGAGGTGATGCCATTCTCGAAATTAGGAAGGGGCTGAATAAAATTAATCCAGCAGCAGCCGAGGAGTTTATTCGGGTGTATCTGGATGAGTCAGATGAGGGTGAATTAGTTGACCAAGAGTAGTAGTATGACTAGCCAAGCCAAACAGGATTAGGCATTAAAGATTAGAAGTGAATCTAAATTGCACTTTTCATCTTTTTGTAGCCTTTTGCCCAATTCAAGGGTCGCTTATTACCATGTTTTTTTTGCAAATCCTTTAGATCTTTATAAGGGCGTTTACTAATAATTTGCTTTGCATAATTATCCCCAATACCATAAATTTGAGTAAGATCCGATTTCTGATCATTGAGGAAATTGATGAAGTTCGTCATATCTTGAGAATCAAGAATGATTTGATTGAGTTTTGACTGTAACAGAGCTTGTTCAATGGCTTTTTCAGTGTCCCTCTGATCTGCCGAAATCAAAAATACCCAAATTCGCTGCATTCCTGCATTTACAGCCGCTTGATAGATAGGTAAACCCGTCAAGAGACGATAGCTATTGTCCTGATCCGTTAAGCAAGCAATTGGAAGAGAGAAATTAGTACTCCATGTTTGTAATGCCTGTGAAATATTTTCAAGTTCTGCTTTTGAAACTTCAGGTTTTCCCGGAGGAACTTCTAATTGGTTCACGGCCACTAAATAAGGTTTTGTTTCAATTTTTTGGAAATCCTCAAGCATTTTTTTTGTCCTTTTCAATAAACTCTATTCTTTCTAAAACTTTTTGGGTCAAGGCGATAAATTCTTTGGCGATATTTTCAGCTGGCGATTTCTGTTGAGCGAATAAAGAAATCGGCTGACGTACCCTCGACGCTTGGCTGATATAGTCAGAGCGATGGATTTCTGGTAATATCGGTATGTTATCCTCCTTCTCAAGTCGTTTTTCCAGTAACTTTCTCACCATACTATTAAGTCGTGATCTTTTTTGCGTCATCATGGGGACTATTCCCAGAACCATACCTCGTTTATTCGCAAATTGTTGTCGAACAAGCCGCATGAAATCTAGTGGTGTATTGATACCGTATACTGATAGATACTCTAACTGAGTTGGAATAAGTAGGTACTGAGCTGCAATTAAGCCCCCCTTCGCAATATCTGTTGAACTGGGAGGTGTATCAATGATTACATAATCATAATTATTAGCGATGCCTGGTGTTTGAAGTGCTGTATTCAATCGTGTTTGCGGCATTAGCAAGTTACTAATTGCTTTATCTGTAGTTCGATAACTACCCGGTAATACGTCGATTATACCACTACAGGTAGATATATCTTCTAGCTCGGCATTGAGAGCCGATGATCTTATATATTTTTGGTAATCAAAGCTGGGTAACTCGTAGTCACATAAAAAATCGATGAGTTCTTTTCTCTCCTTGAAAGTCTCTAAAATTATTTTAAATTCTTCAAAGCTAGAAGCTTTATCTAATTTATCAGCTTCGTTAACACCTAAAGAAAGACTAGCATTAGCTTGATCATCCAAGTCAACCACTAAAACCCTATAGTTAAGTTTGGCTAGTTCATAAGCAAGGTTAATCACTAAAGTAGTTTTGCCAACGCCTCCCTTTGACGTATGGATTGCAATTGTACGCATTTAAAAAAACAGATATGATATATAGTACTTTCAAAAGTCGGCAACTGTGTAATACAACTGGTGTAATACAAAATGGAGGTTGTGAGTCACAGATTTTCCCTTTACTATAGCTTATACTTCTGGAGACAGCAAGGTTAAAATTTCGCTTAAGATCAGGAGATTGAGGAGTGTTAGGTTAAGACTTTAGGGGAGCGGAGGATCAGGAGGACAAGGTAGAACCCCCATTTTTTGTATTATATGATACATTTTTCGGTTTGACTCCTCTTGGTTGTCAAAGTTTGTAGAGGGTGACAACCCCTAGAAAAAGTAGCTACCCTATGAGAACGGGTTATCGATAATATAAATAGCCATGGCAAGCAAGCTCTGGAAAAACATTTTGAAGGTTTTGAATACTGACGTTGATCAGTTGCTTTCAGTCGATCAAGTAACGAGTGGTTCAGAAACACTAAAGAGTGGAACCGAGGCGGCAAAAGCCGTTTTGGATTTGGCGAAGACACTCAAAGAAGAAGGGAGCAACGTCCGGCAATTAGCCCCATGGATGGGGAAATTTTCCTCACTATTAGAGGTACTAAACTCACCTCCAGCTCAAATTATGGGAGCAAGCTTACCGTTCATCCCCTTGGCAACCGGACTACTAGCATTTTACCTGAAACAAACTAAGCGAGAACTCTCTCTAGAAGAGTGTGTGGCATTTGTGAGCCAAGCGGCATATTTAGAAAGTTTACAAAAAACTTATGAGTTTTTACCTGAACACACTTTGTCAGAGTTAAACCGAATTGGTAAAACTCGAACTTCAGCAGAAATCGTCAAGCAGATTAGACGTTTAGGTCAGAGGCTTGAGTTGGATGAGTCAGAAGCCAAAAAAGCACTTTTGTGCTTTCATGAATCCAAGTTAGCGCACGATTTCAACAAGGTGTTAACCGCTCGGTTATGTCAGGCAGGACTAAATAAAACTCAAGCCCAGCTTTTATCAAGGCGGGTTGCTCACGGTACTCACCGATATATGATACAAGCCTTAGTTGAGGCAGGAGATTCAGTCAAACGCCTAGCCGACTTTTATCGTGATGGCTGGCGGCGAGACTTGGCAAAATATCAGAGTATTGACAACTATCTGGATAAGCAAATCAAGCAGAAGCCAATTGAGCGAGTATTTGATGAAGAATTTACGTTCCAAGATATCTATGTATCGCTGAAGGTACAACCTGTAAAGCAAAGTGCTGAACTGGATGAAAGGTCAAAACCAATTGATATAGAGAAATGGACGCAGAAGATACTTGAAGATTCTGGTAAACAGAACCAGGTCATGTTCATTGAAGGTGGACCTGGACGGGGGAAGAGTGTATTTTGTCGCATGTTTGCCGATTGGGTCAGACAGCACTTGTATCCCATCTGGATACCGATTTTAATCCGGTTACGCGATATCACAACCTTTGACAAGGATTTAGAAAAAACCCTACAAACAGCTATCGGCTGGGATTTTGCTACGAGTGATAGTGGTTGGTTAACAGATGGCAATACTCGATTTTTGTTTTTGCTGGATGGCTTCGATGAATTGCTATTGCAAGGGAGAAGTGATAGAGGCTTAAAACAATTCATCACCCAAGTGGCAAAATTTCAACAACGTTGCCACGAGAATAGTGAAAAGGGACACAGAGTTTTGATTACTGGCAGATCCTTGTCCTTACAAAGTCCAAGCATTGAGCTGTCGATGCCAAATAATCTGGAGCGTGTGACAATCATACCCATGGATGACAAAAGCCAGAAGAAATGGCTTGATAAGTGGCAAATTCAGGTAGGAACTGAAAAAACTACGGAATTTCGCCAGTTTTTACAAGATGAACGTTTGCCAGACCGAGTACGAGAATTGGCTAGAGAGCCGTTACTACTATATCTCTTGGCAGCCATGCATCGGGATAATCAGTTAAATAATGCCATGTTTGAGCAAGGTAGTAGTGTTGAAACCAAGATTTTGATTTATGAACAGTCTCTTGATTGGGTTCTCACTAAACAACGCTCTGACCAAGGGTACAATTTAAATACCGCACTAACAGAATTAGATGTACAAAATTTGCGAATAATTCTGGCTGAAGCTGGACTCTGTGTCGTCCAGTCGGGTGGAGAATATGCATCAATCGCTATGATTGAACAACGGTTACGTCGCCAAGGTGAAGAGTATACTCAAGTTTTAGAAAGATCACAGACTCAGGACAAGGAAAATCCTCTGAGAAATATTCTTGCCACTTTTTACTTACAACCGACCAGTGGACGAGATGGTTCAGTTGAGTTTGTACACAAAAGCTTTAGTGATTTTTTGTTTGCTGAACGGCTGCGAGAAAGTTTAGAAGCATGGACAATACAAGGGGGCAAGCATCAAACCTCGTATGAGGTGTCGAGAGATGATATGAATTGGGAAATTTATGACCTACTTGGCTATGGAGGGCTGACGCCGGATATTGTAGACTATCTGAGCGCCTGGTTAAATACTAGTGAGACAATAAATACAGGTATCCTATTTGAACGCCTAGAGTATTTCTATTTTCGTTGGTGTGATGGAGAGTTTATTGATGTTGATACAATCGATAAAAACTTTCCTTTAACCAAAAAGCAGCAATGGCAAGACCCTAAATTTTTAGTGGAAAAGCGATGGATAAATATTCACACCGTAGATATTTATACAGGTCTAAATATTTTGATTTTGCTTTTAGAGTTACATCGCCTTGCTCAAGACCAAGAAAATCTGAAAAAAACAGTTGATTTTTATCCCTGTGGTCAGCCCGATCATGATGATTTTGACGGCTCTCGACTACGGCGGATTATTGGCTACAGCTACTGTATTGGAGTTGATGCATTTGTACAGACTGTAGGGAAATTTTTGAGCCATGCAGAACTAAGTAGTGTGGATTTACATAGCGCTGACCTTCAGGGGGTCAATCTATGTAGCGCCAATCTTAGTAATGCTAACTTAAGTAGTGCTGACTTGCGGGGAGTCAACTTGAGTAACGCTAATCTCAGTAACACTAATCTAAATGGTGCTGATCTCCGCAGCGCTAATCTCAGTGGTGCCAAACTCAGCCATGCTAATCTTAGTCATGCTAACTTGAGGGGATCTAACTTCCGAGACGCTAATCTCAGCAATGCTGAACTACGAGGTGCTAATTTGGATCGTGCTGACTTCAGTAGTACCCAATTGAATCAGGCATTTCTAAATCATGCATCCTGCCGTTATACTAATCTAAGTGGTGCTAATTTAAGTGGTGCTGAACTCCTTAGTGCTGATCTAGTGGGAGCTAACCTGAAATACGGATCTCTTAGTCGTGCATCTCTGCGAGGTGCTGACCTCCAAAATGCCGACCTGAGTAGTGCTAACATTAGTCGTGCCTTCCTAGGAGGAATAATCTGGAATATAGAAACAATATGGGATGATGTCAGTGGAATGGACACAGCATATGAACTGCCAGCCAATCTCAGGCAAGTGTTTGGATTAGGATCTTAGAAGCACTAATTGGATGTTTAGAGTACGATGGGAGTCATTAGATAGAGAGAACATAACTCATTCAAGCTGGTTATCGACTCAAAGTTTTTCATACACGAAAAAGCAACAATGGCTGAACTCACCATTCAAGTACCAGACGAACTGGCTCAACGTCTAGAACCACTTCGGGAGCGTCTCCCCGAATTACTACAGCGTCTCGTAGAAACCGTTCCCCCCAGAATTCCTTTACCTAACCAAATCTCATCTGTTACTAACCCAACAAATGCTCCGATTGCCTATACTGAAGTTCTCGACTTTCTGATCACCCGCCCGACGCCTCAAGAAATCACTACCTTTAAAGTGTCAGCAGAAGCCCAAGAACGTCTCCGCACGCTGCTAGACAAAAACCGAGAAGGAACACTCACAGAAGCTGAAGCAACAGAACTTGATTTATATGAGGAGTTAGAGCATCTGATGATTCTGCTTAAAGCCAAAGCTTATCACTTAATCGGATAAATGACTCCTTCCTCGATTTCTCCTTCCCTACGTTAGCTCAATCAACCTATTCAGATTATCATAAAGAGAGCATAGCTAATCCACTCTGGCTGTTGTCGAGTTAAACTTACCGTGCAGAAAGTCGAGAGAAATAACCCATGCTAAACAGCCTTCAACTCAAAAATTTTGGTCCGATAGACCAGCTTAAGTGTGAACACTTAGGCAATATTAACTTAATTATTGGTGAAAATAGCACAGGTAAAACAATATTAATCAAGGCTCTTTACAGTGCCATGCGAACCTTGGAAACCTATAAACGGGGCAATGAACCGCGCAGCGCTGAAGAAATACTGGCAGACAAACTGTACTGGACATTCGAGACGGAAAAAATTGGCGAACTCGTGAGAAAAGGAGCGGATGAACCTTTATCGTTCCAGATTCACTTTGATAATCAAAAATTCATCTATACTTTTGGCAGAGATACAACCAAGACTATTCAAAACTTAGACAATCATGTTCCAACCCGCAACAGTAACTCAATTTTTTTACCCGCCAAAGAAGTTATTTCTATGCACTCAATTATTTTAGAAACTCGTGAACAAGACAAAACATTTGGGTTTGATGATACCTACCTGGATCTAGCCCGCGCCTTGCGTAAATCTCCTAAAGGTGGCAAAAATTATAGAGAATTTGCTGAATCGCGCAAAAACCTAAAAGATATCTTAGACGGCAAAATTGAGTATGACGAAAGATCAGGAATTTGGCAATTTAAGAAAGGACATCAAAAGTTCTCTATTGGAGTGACTGCAGAAGGCATCAAGAAAATTTCGATTCTCGATACTTTACTCGGAAACCGCTATCTTGATCCGAAATCCGTCATTTTTATTGATGAACCAGAAGCCGCGCTGCATCCAAATGCTATTTCAAAATTATTGGACATCATCGCTATGTTAGCGAAGTGCGGAATCCAGTTTTTCATGGCAAGTCACTCTTACTTTGTGATCAAAAAATTATTTCTCATCGCTCAACAACAAAAGGAAATCTCAATCAAAATCATTTCAACTAATCCTGAACAGTGGACTATTGCCGATCTAAAAGATGGTTTGCCGAGTAATCCTATTATTGATGAATCTATCCAACTTTACAAAGAAGAAGTGGGGTTGGCTTTTCAATGACCACTCAGTCGATTATTGAATCTGGAATGACGTTCGGACCCTATCCAGAAGGACATTGCTTCCATATTGAGAAAAGTCAAACCTACCAAGATATCCAGGAGGGCGTTAAGATAGCAGAGCTTTTGTTGCTACATCCTCCCAATTCACCAAAAGTATGGATTATTGAAGCAAAATCTAGCTCACCTCGTCCTGAAACCCAACCCGGGTTTGACGATTTTATCGAAGAAATCCGAGAGAAATTGACGAACGGGCTGAATCTCTGTATGGCAACTTGTTTAAAACGCCATGCAACATGGACAGAATTACCTTCTCTATTTCAGACACTCGATTTAGAAAAAATTGATTTTCGCTTACTATTAGTGATCAATGGACATAAAGAAGAATGGCTTCCACCATTACAGGACGCCCTAAAAAAAGCACTAAACTCGACTGTAAAAACTTGGCATTTATCGGCAAATTCTGTGGTCGTGCTAAATCACACATTAGCTCAAGAAAAAGGATTAATTCGCTAAGGGTTAAATACAAATTAATGCAGTGAATAGAAATAACAATCCACTTCCACAACCTAAATCCACCACTAAGCCTTCCCGTATTTGGTGTTGCGCGAGGATTGCCAATATACCAGGCGCAGATTTCAGGGCGTAATCCCGGAAACCGACATCGTGGATATATGGCAAGTCTTCTTTGTACCATGTTTCCATACCCTCTCACCGCTAACCCCGCTACACCCTCTAGATTATCGGTTCACTATGACAAAGGGCGGGTTTTGTTGAAAGGTTATTGGTAGATATCCTAATTAAACGGCTAAACCCGCCCCTACAACTGACTGATTACGTCTTTAAGGTTGCACCAACCAACGCCCTTGATTATTGCCGATTAAATCAGAACCCATAAATAGATCCATTAAATTTTGTTACGATAAACACGGATAGAGAGTCAGCGGCGCACCTAAAACGTCTGATCGCTCAATCTCCCTGCTGTAATCTGCTTGAGACAATACACCCATGCTGAGACTAGAACACATTAGTAAAATTTATCCCACTGGCGAAGTTCTCAAGGATGTCAACTGGGAAGTCAAACCGGGCGATCGCATCGGCTTAGTTGGCGTTAATGGTGCGGGTAAATCTACTCAACTCAAGATTATTGCGGGGGAGATAGAACCCACGGATGGGGAAGTGATTCGCCCGACGAGTCTCCACATCGCTTACCTCACCCAAGAATTTGAAGTCGATCCTAGTCGCACGGTGCGCGAGGAATTTTGGACGGTATTTACACAAGCCAACCAAGTACAGCATAATCTGGCGCAGGTGCAACGGGACATGGAAACCGCTGATCCCGATCAACTCGATCGCCTAATCCACAAGCTGGATAAATTGCAGCGTCAGTTTGAAGCCCTGGATGGGTACTCTCTAGAAGCGCAAATCGAGAAGATATTACCCGAAATGGGATTTGCTCCCGAAGATGGCGATCGCTTAGTTAGCGCGTTCAGTGGTGGTTGGCAAATGCGGATGAGTTTGGGCAAAATCCTGCTGCAAAGCCCTGACATCCTCCTATTGGATGAACCGACAAACCACATCGATTTAGAAACCATCGAATGGTTAGAAAATTACCTGAAAGGATTAAAAACCCCGATGGTGATAGTATCCCATGACCGGGAATTTCTAGATCGCCTCTGTACCCAGATTGTGGAAACTGAACGCGGCGTCTCTACCACCTACCTGGGCAATTATTCGGCGTACTTGCAGCAAAAAGCTGAGATGCAAGAATCCCAACTCAGCTCCTATGAGCGTCAACAAAAAGAACTGGAAAAGCAGCAAGCCTTTGTTGAACGATTCCGCGCTAGTGCAACCCGCAGCACCCAAGCAAAAAGCCGTGAGAAACAGTTAGAAAAAGTTGAACGCATTGAAGCACCAACGGGTAGCTTAAAAAGCTTACATTTTCGCTTTCCCCCAGCCCCTCGGAGTGGTCGCGAGGTTGTTAATATTAAGGAATTGGTACATACCTACGACGACAAAATTCTTTTCCTCGGTGCAGACTTGCTAGTTGAACGGGGCGATCGCATTGCTTTCTTGGGACCGAATGGATCAGGGAAATCCACGCTATTACACCTGATGATGGGGATGGAAAACGCCACGGAAGGGATTGTGGAACTGGGTCAGCATAATGTGATCCCCGGCTATTTTGAGCAAAATCAAGCCGAAGCACTGGAGTCAACTAAAACCGTCATGGAAACCATTCATGATGAGGTTCCTGATTGGAAAAATGAAGAGGTTCGCACCTTATTAGGGCGATTTCTATTCAGTGGTGAAACCGTATTCAAAAAAGTTGCATCCCTGAGTGGAGGTGAAAAAGCGCGTCTGGCGTTAGCCAAAATGCTGTTGCGTCCGGCGAATTTACTCCTATTGGATGAGCCAACCAATCACCTGGATATTCCCGCCAAAGAAATGTTAGAGGAAGCCCTCCAGCATTATGACGGTACCGTGATTATTGTCTCCCACGACCGTTATTTTATTTCTCAAGTGGCGACGAAAATTGTGGAAATTCGTGATGGTGAGTTCCGCACTTATCTGGGGGATTACCACTACTATCTGGATAAAATAGCTGAGGAGAAAGAACAGGAAAGATTAGCCGCGATCGCGGCTGAAAAAGCCGCCAAGAAAGCGGAGAAAGCTGCCAAGAAAAAAGCCGCCGCCAAACGTCGATAAAAAATTTAGTCAGCCCTCAACTAAAGTTGGGGCTAAAAGCTTAAACCTGTTTAAACTGATATCTTGCACCATTTTTAATCAGCCCCGACACCCGCCAAGAACTCAAGTTCTTGGCTTATAGCTAAAGTCCATTAAAATGGACTAAAAGTAGAGTGACAGCAAGACAGCTCAAACTCTTATCCAGTCAGCTAAAGCTGACTTTAGCTTTTAGCCTTGGGTTTAAACCCAAGGCAGGTTAAGCTGTTCGGTATTTAAACCTTAATATCAATAACGGCGAAAGGATGGTAGTGCGTTTAGCGAAGCCATGCCGCAGGCTTTGCATCTTGCTCGCTACTAATACCCAATTTAAATGCATGACAGGTTAACGCGAGTGGTGTTCATGATACAAGAGTCAGCTAGTTGAGAATAGTGTCAACAAGTATCCTCTGCAAAGAGCGTATCGAGAACAATGATTCCAGAGAAAGAAAATAGACCAAAGAAGTCGCTAAATTTTCCGGCAAAATGGCTAAAAAGTCAAAAGAAAGGCAAAAATTAGCCATCAAATCAAGAAACTAATGATATCATGGCGGTGAAATTAGTATAGGAATAAAGAGCGATACTATGATGCAAGCACCTGTATCTCCTGTGGTGCTAGTCATCTTGGACGGCTGGGGCTATCGTGAAGCCAGGGATGGAAATGCCATTGCCATGGCTCGAACCCCTGTGATGGATAGCCTGTTGACGGCTTATCCCAGTACAACCATTCGCACCTCTGGCAAAGATGTTGGTCTACCAGAGGGTCAAATGGGTAACTCGGAAGTGGGTCACCTGAATATCGGTGCTGGGCGTGTCGTCCCCCAAGAACTAGTTCGCATCTCAGATGCTGTGGAAGATGGTTCGATCAGGGAGAATGCAGCCCTGCAGAAATTGAGCCAAGAACTGAAGCATCAAGGGGGGAAGTTACACCTAATCGGCTTATGTTCGGACGGTGGTGTGCATTCCCACATCAACCATCTGCTGGGATTACTCGATTTTGCTAAATCCCAAGGTTTCTCTGATGTTTGCGTTCACGCCCTTATGGATGGTCGGGATACCAACCCCAACTCCGGGATCAGCTATCTTCAGACCATTCAAGAGCATATTGACAAAATTGGCATGGGACGCATTGCCACCATTAGTGGTCGCTACTATGCCATGGATCGCGATCATCGCTGGGATCGCACCCAAAAAGCTTACGATATGCTCACCCAGGATGGAAATGGGGATGGTCGAAGTGCGGTTGAGGTGATGCAAGCGTCTTATGAGGCGGACATTACTGACGAGTTTATTCTGCCGACTCGGATTACGTCGGGTGCATTGGAACCGGGGGATGGGATAATCTTCTTTAACTTCCGTCCCGATCGCGCCAGACAATTGACCCAAGCTTTGACTGATCCGGAATTTGACGGATTTGAACGGGAACTGATTAAACCCCTAGCGTTTGTCACGTTTACCCAGTATGATCCCCATTTTCCAGTGCTAGTAGCGTTTGAGCCGCAGAACTTGAATAATATTCTCGGCGAAGTCGTTTCTCGGAATGGGTTGCGCCAATTCCGCACCGCTGAAACGGAGAAGTACGCCCATGTCACCTACTTTTTTAATGGCGGTTTAGAATTACCCTTTGAAGGAGAGGATCGGGAACTGATTCCCAGTCCCATGGTCGCAACCTACGATCGCGCCCCGGCGATGTCCGCCGTCGATGTGACGGATGTGGCGGTAAAGGCGATTAGCAAAATGATTTACTCCTTGGTGGTGATCAACTACGCCAACCCAGATATGGTTGGACATACGGGAAATATAGACGCCTGTGTGAAAGCCATTGAAACCGTGGATCACTGCTTAGGAAAGTTGATTGAAAGCATCAACAAAGTGGGCGGAACCGCGATCATTATCGCCGATCACGGGAATGCGGAATACATGCGAGATGAACAAGGTAATGCTTGGACGGCTCACACAACCAATCCTGTACCCTTTATCTTGATAGAAGGGGAAAAATTAAAAATCCCTGGACATGGCACGGACGTTGCTCTGCGGAGCGATGGACGGCTGGCAGATATTGCGCCAACGATTCTGGACATCTTGAACCTGCCACAACCGGAAGACATGACGGGACGTTCTATGATTAAACCCGTGGAGTTTGATGTACGGAAGAATCGGACGCCAGTACGAGTTGCTTTATAGTCTTTGGTCTTGGACGAAAAAAGAAGACCACATTGCCATTGACAAATAAGCCATAATCAAGTATGACCAGTCAAGTTCTGCAAATTATTTGGGCAGCATCTGCTCTCGGTTTGATTGTTTTAGTGTTGCTTCATAGTCCCAAAGGGGATGGTATTGGTGGAATTGGCGGTCAAGCCCAACTGTTTACCAGTGCCAAAAGTGCCGAAACCGCCCTCAACCGGGTGACTTGGGTGCTTGCCATTATCTTTATCGGTTTAACCATTGTTCTCAGTGCAGGGTGGTTGAATCAATAATGGTTTGTCCATTGTTTGCTGTTCGTTGTCTGTTACAACTGACCCCAGACAAAAACAGCAATGTTAACTGGGTTACACCCAAGGATTATCTAGGAAGGAATGACCCAAGTCACCAATTTGGGATGAAAAAAAGTGCAACTCGCAGGTTGAGGCGTTTCCTCTATAGCACCAGGAAACGTCTCTTGTGGATAGCGATCTTGACCAGTGGGTTGATTCTGTTACTATCGATATCTTGGCATGTCCCTGGGATTCCGTTCTCTCTCCCGACGCCTCAACCTCACCCGCTCCCCCAACCATTGGCGCAGTGGGATGATCAGACTGATGCTGGTGATTATTTCACGGAGATTAAGTTAACCCCGGTGGAGCATCTGGTTTGGTCTGAGTTTCCGGTTCAGGTTTATATTGAACACCCCAAAGAATCAGCGGAATCCTCGGCTAGTGCTAAACGATTTCACGATTGGTACGATGCTGTTTTACAAGCCGTAGAGGAATGGACTGTTTATTTGCCCTTACAGGTGGTTTCTGAGACGGAATCAGCAGATATTACAATAGTGCGATCGCGTCCTCCTTTGCAAGCCTCGTTTAACCGCGAAACCCAACGATTTGAGAACATTCGCGCCCGTACCGCAGAAACTCGCTACGAATTTTATCTGCGTCCCGGCGTTGAGGAATCACAACGTATTTTAGCCCATAAGTTTACTATTTATCTGAGTCCCCACCAAACCGTAGACTATACCCTAGCCACGGCTCGTCATGAACTCGGACATGCGTTGGGGATTTGGGGTCATTCTCCGGTGGAAACGGATACGATGTACTATTCCCAAGTTCGCTATCCGCCGGAAATCTCCGTGCGGGATATCAACACGTTGAAACGGATTTACCAGCAGCCTACTCGCTTGGGATGGGCAGTGACACCAAATCCGCCATTGGAAACCCCTTTTTACCACGGCGATTAAAATCGCGGCTACACAAACAAAGTCCGCCTACGCGGACTATATTATTAAGTCCTAATACCGTAGGGTGGGCATTGCCCACCAGCCTTAAGTCAGTTCCATTCCAGCTAACACCAATTTAACGCCGCCACAGATGGGCGATGAGACGATAGAGGAGGGCGATGAGAAACGGGGCGCTTAAACCGAGACTCCAGATAAAAATGGGTGAGGATAAAAACGAAACATCGGTGTAGGATTTCGGTTGGGGTTGTTGTACGGAAATCGCCGTAGCCGTTAAGCCGCTAATCCCCAGCACAATCCCAGCTAAGGCAATGGTATTATTGAGAGCGCGATCGCTCTTGGTTTGCTCTACGTTGATAATTCCTTGTAGGCTACTATTTAGATTCTCTAGCAATGTGAGTCCAGGTTGGAAGTTCTCACAGTCGGAGGCGACTTGGCGCTGGTATTTCTGGGCGTAGAGTTCACTGCTGAATTCTTCCAGAACCGTTAAGTCGCTCCCGCGATACTTTTTCTGTATACTTTGCAGCCGATAGTGATAGTTTTCTAGATTAATCGTTAGGGTACGGCTTTGGTTTTGCAGGGCGTTTAAAGCAATAGCATACTGCGATAAATTAATCAAGTGTTCTTTCATCGTTTGTTGCAAATGCCCCAACCTGATCCGGTTTTTTTCACATTGTTCAGTCATCTGTTGAATTGTGTCGATCGCGGGTTGAATATCCTCGTATTCCCCTTTAAGGTCAGATTTACGGACTTGGCTTTGGTAATACGACCAAACGATTTTATGGCGGTATTGAAACAAGCGCAACCCGTCATAATAGGTGGCTTGTACCTGGGTTCGCATCGCATCTGGGGTAGAATCGTGGGGAAAGAGCCAGATTAATAGGTGATAGCTTTCTTGGCGATAAAATTGCCAAAATTCGACAGGGGAT
Source organism: Coleofasciculus chthonoplastes PCC 7420 (assembly GCF_000155555.1). Lineage (GTDB taxonomy): Bacteria > Cyanobacteriota > Cyanobacteriia > Cyanobacteriales > Coleofasciculaceae > Coleofasciculus > Coleofasciculus chthonoplastes_A. The sequence goes on along the minus strand of NZ_DS989857.1, from coordinate 152,397 downwards.
AAGCCGGGATTAGGAGGACGATACCTAGTCTTGGCTTGAGCCACAGAATCAGCAGCGCTAAAGATATCAATGGCGGAATTCGTGAGTTCTTGGGTGGCTTCGTTGGGGATAGGGAGGGGAGGTAATCCTTTATTGCGAACGCCTACATTATTCTCAAGTTGATGACATTCCTGATGATACAGAGTATCGAGGGGAGGATAGCGTTCTGCAATTCTATCCAGATTGCCAATGGTATGGGGATTGGCTTTCATCTGTTCGGCTAAATCATGAAGTTGAGACTGCACCTCTGGCGGTAACGGTTGTTCTAATTTGGCTAAACCATTCAGGAAGGCGGTTAGTAATTGTTGGTGATAGTCATTCATGGGTAAGGTTCTCCATTCACCTTACCTTATTCTCTCATCCAATATGGCTATTCAGTATTTTCCCCCTCATCCCCTAACCCCTTCTCCCACCGTGGGGAGAAGGGGAACCGGATTCTCTTGCTCCCCTCTCCCCGGCGTGGGAGAGGGGCTGGGGGAGAGGGGTTGAGCTTAAGTTGACACCAATGACCGACGTGCACCCACTTATAATGAATGAGTCTTTGATACTCGCTCATGAGTCTTTGATACTCGCCAACGAGTCTTTGATACTCGCCAACGAGTCTTTGATACTCGCCAACGAGTCTTTGATACTCGCCAACGAGTCTTTGATACTCGCCAACGAGTCTTTTATACTCGCCAACGAGTCTTTTATACTCGCCAACGAGTCTTTTATACTCGCCAACGAGTCTTTTATACTCGCCAACGAGTCTTTAATACTCGCCCACGAGTCTTTAATACTCACCCATGAGTCTTTGATACTCGCCCATGAGTCTTTGATACTCGCCCACGAGTTTTTGATACTCGCCCACGAGTCTTTAATACTCACCCATGAGTCTTTGATACTCGCCCACGAGTCTTTAATACTCGCCCACGAGTCTTTAATACTCATCAACAAGCAAAATTGTAGGGTGCGTTAGCGAAGCGTAACGCACCATCACTAATTTACGGTTAAATTAGACGCAGGTTGGCAAAGGGCGCACGTCTGTTGGCAAAAGGCGCACGTCGGTCATCCGTATCAACTTAAGCTCAACCCCTCACCCCCAGCCCCTCTCCCACGCCGGGGAGAGGGGAGCAAGAAAGGTGTTATATTCCAATTCCCCTTCTCCCTTGATGGGAGAAGGGGTTAGGGGATGAGGGTGAAATGCTCGCCCTGTATTAGTTTTCTACCTTAAGTTGACACCAATGCACGTCGGTGCGCCCCTACGGGTATCATGGATTATCTGGTGGCGCACCTGTAATCGTAAACGCCGCCCAATAATAGGGATGTTGAAATGGTTTTGCTTGCTGCTTATCGGGTTCCATGTCACGGATTTTGCCCAATTCTATTCTAATCTTGGGGCGGAGGGTATTTTCTTCTTTCGGTAGTTGTTGCTCAAACTCCTGATAATATAGCGCCAACTCCTGATAGGTGAGATTCTGTAACCACTTTTGAGTCTTCGTCAACGCTACCCCAGGCGGTTTCCCTTTTTTCAGTTGACAGTAAAAATAAACGATGAACAGCGAACTACTTATATCATCAAGAATTATCCACAGCGTACTCAAGACATGGGAAACCCCTTGATAAACAAACGCACTGACTAATCCCACATAATCTTTTTCAATCGTTTCTCTTCCAGTCAGGGCGGTTTCACAGGCGGCGAGGGTGACGAGGTAATAGGAATTTAAGCAAAGCTGACGGATATCATTAATCGTTAATTTATCCTGATGATTGAGGAGTAAGGCTGAGTTTTGGGGTGTCTCGTACTCATACGTTCCATGTCCGCTAAAGTGGAAGATAGTGTAATTTCCGTTAAGAGCATTAGTAACCGTGGTTTTCGTGGCTTGCTCACCGGAAATGCGCTGAGAATTGGGGAACAATTGGGCAATCGCGGCTGATTCAACAACGGCGTTGGGAAGCGATTTACAGTTTTGGTGAGGGGGAGAATCAATCAGTAGGGGCAAAATAGGGTGTATCTCTCCACGGTTATGTAAATTGAGTCCAATTTGGGCGCTGGGGAGATAGGTAATCGTGAATGTATCGGGAAATAATGCATGGAGGGGGAAGCGGTGTAAGTCGCGGTGGGGAATCAGAATTAGATTTTGAATTTGAGTGCTGGGATTGGCGTTAGATTCAGAATTTAGTTGAGTTAAAATGGCGGGAATATTCAGGATATGATGTAACTCTTCCAGTAACTTAGGTAAATTATCCTGCCAAGATTGCCCCAAGTCTTGCTCATCCATTTTATCCCCCTTCCGTCCCCCTTTTCGATCCCCCTCCCGTCCCCCTTCAAAAGGGGGAAGCCAGATGTTGCTTCGCTTTTTTTGCACGGGGGGCTGGGGGGGATTCTTCCGATACTCTTGATAGGAGTAATCCCAGATTTTAATCCAATCCTCTAAGGGTTTAATCCCCCTAACTTCCCCCGACGGGGAGAGAGGTGCATCAATAATAATCGGATTCTGGCTATTGTGTTTAATAATAAACGTCGTCAGGGCATTTGGACTCAGATGCCAATAAATAATCGCGGTTGTGGGATTAGTGAGGGATTGTATCTGGCGATAATCGGGACTAAGCGTGGTTTCATTTCGGGCATCAAGTATCCAGGTAAGATAGAGATTTTTATTCATCTCGGCGGTTTCTAATGCCAAGATAGGTTCACCCTCTTCGACTAAAACATCGACTCGCATTTGGGAGAAGGGGAGGAATTTAGCCAGGAGTCGGCGTTTCTGGAATGTGGATTTTTGACGATTTAATAAATTCTGGAATACCTTTAAGCCTTGGTTGCGCCATTCCTTGGCTTCTGTGTCTTGGTTTAAACCCAATAAGGCGCGAATGAGGTTTTGGATAACTTCTAAATGCTGTTCAGGATAGGCGTCTGGGGTGAGGGTAATCAAGGCTTGGTGATATTCGGTTCGGGCTTTACGCCAATAGTCGCGGTAATTGGGCTGGTATTTTCCTTGCCAATAGTGGACGATTCCTCTGTATTGATGCAATCGTCCCCAACCTTCGGGGTGGGTGTCTTGGAGACAATGCTTTAAGCCTTCTTGAAAAGATAACAATGCCCCTTGATAACCCCGTTGAGTTAAAGTGGGATTTGGCAAGATTGGGGAGGTATCAGGGAATTGGAACTGTAAAAAAGTCGCCGCTTCGGGATTATAGTGTCGGGAATTTCCAGCAGCAATCCCTCGGTTTAGCCAAGCGTCGTGGAAATCAGGTTTGAATTGAAGGGCTTTGTCATAAGATGCGATCGCCTTTTCATACTCTCCTAATTCAGCTAGCACTAAACCCCGGCTTAGCCAAGCTTCGTGCTTATCAGGTTTAATTTGAAGGGCTTTGTCATAAGATACGATCGCCTTTTCATATTCTCCTAAATCACCTAGCGCCTTACCCCGATTGTGCCAAGTTTTGTGCAAGTCTGGTTTGAATTGAAGGGCTTTGTCATAAGATGCGATCGCCTTTTCATATTCTCTTAAATCAGCTAGCGCAGCCCCCCGATTGTGCCAAGTTTCGTGCAAGTCTGGTTTGCATTGAAGGGCTTTGTCATAAGATGCGATCGCCTCTTCATATTCTCCTAAATCATCCAGCACCAAACCCCAGTTGTGCCAAGTTTCGTGCTTATCAGGTTTGATTTGAATAGCTTTGTCATAAGATGCAATCGCCTCTTCATATTCTCCTAATTTAGCTAGCGCTAAACCCCGGTTAAGCCAAGCTTCGTAGGAATCAGGTTTGATTTGAATGGCTTTGTCAAAAAATGTGATTGCCTCTTCATATTCTCCTAATTTAGCCAGCGCTAAACCCCGGTTAAGCCAAGCTTCGTAGGAATCAGGTTTGAATTGAAGGGCTTTTTCAAAAGATGCGATCGCCTCTTCATATTCTCCTATATTCAATAGCGCAGTCCCCCGGTTGTACCAAGCATTGTGGTCGTCAGGTTTAATTTGAAGGGCTTTATCATAAGATGCGATCGCTTGTTCAAATTGCCCTAACTGAAAATATTCACATCCCTGATTAAACCATTGCTGTGCTAAGTATTCATTGATGTCTTGTCCTTCTGATGGTGTCATCTAGCAAAGTTCTCCTTCTGCAAACTCCCTACCAATCTCTGCGGCAATTTCCCCCAATTCCCCACACCCTACCCGACTCAACCGCACCAACTGCGACGCCAACTGATGATCCGCCTCTGGCAATTTCCGTAACTGCTTCCCATACTCTCGCAGCCACGCCTTAAAATAGCGGTCATTCATCCGATGTCCTAACTGTTGGAATACCTCTTCTGAGTTCCATCCCTGACTCACCCCCGTTAGCAGTTGCCGAAATAGCTGCTGATAGTCTGCATCACTGAAGCGTTGACGTTTCACCCGCCTGTGTCGTTTCTGTTTGAGGAAGGGGGGTAATAGGGGCTGATTCAGCCGCATCAGCCACCGCCAAAACTGCTTCACCATTAGCTTGTCGAAGAGGGAGTATTGTTTGTGATTGTTCACGGGACGTAGAGACGCGCCATGGCGCGTCTCTACAATAGCCCAGACGCGCCATGGCACGTCTGGGCGGGTTTAGTTACATCTGGGTGCAACCGAAAAGATAATAGTGAAACCCGCCCCTACAAACATTGCGCCAGATACCGTGAAAGTCTGGGTATTGTTTTATGGTATATCCTTCTTCTATCGGGGTGGGGTCGGATGCGATCGCGATTTGGGAATTCAGGCGCCGTTTGAGTAAAGGGCGACCCGATACAATTGAGTGGATGGGTAGTGTTCATTGATGCAGGCGAGTCGCCCCTACAGCATCGTAGGCTTGTGTTTGTTCAAATTCACCGCTATGAATCTCGTTTAAATATCTGCCGAATGTGGGTTCTAAAACGGCGACAAAGGACGCCTATACTGTACCTGTAGGGGAGCGTGTAGGAAAACATCACGATTTAGAAACCTGCGAAGGCAGGTTTTGTTTGTGTAGATGCGGTTTTAACCGCCCTATCCTAATTTAATGAAGACTGCCTGTAGCAGCTTCACCAGTTCAAAGGTGACAAAAATAGCGAGGATGGCTGTAACCAAGCTATTCAAGAAGCGATTATTGCCATAGCCAAAGACAGAGGCGGTAAATTTGATCAACACAAAGGTGAGACAGGTAATGACGGCAAGTTGCAAAAAAGTCATAGGTTCTTGTTTAACTAAGTATTTTTGCTGATTAGACTATATCACCTATCCATCGACTCAGGGTGATTGGGCGTGTTGGACAACTTCTTTCAGCACTCCCTATAATAACGTTGTCTCAATCTCTTGTCTTACAGTAGCTGTGAGCTGACAATTACTCTTGAGACAGTCTACGATTAACCGATTAGCATAATCATAGGAATCAAACCGTTTTTGCCATAGCGCACCCAAGTGCCATTCATACCCTATATTTCGATGGTCAATCATTACCGATCGCAACTGCGCTACCCACTCTTGACTATGCTGACGCCACCACTGCTGAATCTTATCTTTATCGTCTTGGCAGTTAGGCAACTGCTGTTTCAATTGCCGGAGTGCGGTACTAAGTGGAGTATCTTGGGTTAGATAGTCGAGTTCAAGGGCAAGGTGTAAGGCATTGAGTCGATCATCAACCAGATCAGGAGTCAGCGCGATCGCAACGGCTAATGCTTGAGTTAAGGCTAAGTCTAATCCGATATCCCCAGCTAATTCACCTGCGAGTCTAGGATCAATGGCTAAGGCTAATGTGGAGTCACCCGCGAGTCGATGATTGGGGGGTAAAGCAAGGGTTAAGTAAAAGGCACGAACAGCCGCCGATTTGTAGGAGGTGGTGACAGTCAAGGCTTTTTTTCGCACCCAGTCAAGTAGCCCTGGTAACGTCTGGGCGGTGGGTTCAGCAGGGGACAATTTGGCGGGCGATCGCTCGTTTTTATGCGGCTTCTCTACCTCTGCCACAACTAAAGCATCAATCTGTTGCTTGAGGCACTGTATCATTCCATCAGCATGGGGTAACATCTGGGCAGTGAGTAAAATCACTTCCCGCCAGCGTTTTTCGGTGAAATGGAACAATAACTGGGGAATAGAGGTTTCAGCATCAGCGACAATTGCCCTTGCTGTAAAATACTCTTGAAAGGTTAAATGAGAAAACGAATAAATTCCCCTCGCCCGTTCAACTAATAAACCATGCTGTGCCTCAATGGATTTCAACACCGCCGCACTATCTAATTCTAGGGTAGCCAGATCCAGGCGATCGCCTAACTGTTGCTGTAAATAGTCGCCAATCAGATGGACGAGGGTGCTTTCGGTAAAGAAATAATCCCCTTGCTCAAATGTTATGGCGGCTATCTGACTCAGCAATTGTAGCTTATGGGACAAGGATAAATTACGATAAATATCATCCCGTTTAATCCCTCTGGCTTCGTCCCACCGAATCAGTAGCAGATCAAGTCCTTGTTTGTAGAGATCACAGCGTTTTTTGGGGAATTCTGTTTTAGTTTGAAAGACTAAACAACTCAGATTTAACAAGACAGGCGTTGTTGCCAGTTCTCGAATTGGTTGATTTTCGGGACTTTCTAACTGTTCCAAAAATAGCGCCGCCTTTTTTAATCCTGATGCAGGTTTATTCCGGGCAACGGCGATAAACCAATTTTTGACAAACTGTTCAATTTGAGGGCGTTTGAAGTCAGCCAGTTCGACCTCAGTAAAGCCGGGAAACCTGTATTCTTTAGCGGCAATCCGACAGGTAATAATAATTTGATTTTTATAATAATGGTCGGCTAGCTGGCGAATCTGGCGAATGACGGCATCACTCCAGGTATCTGGCACTTCATCCAAGCCATCGAGTAAGAGCAATGCTCTGCCTTGATTTAAAACCGTTTCCAGCTCTGGGGCTGTCACCTGGCAACGCTCAAATTCTTGGGTAATATAGTTAAAAAGATTCCCATTATTTTCACAACAAGCATCCTCGGCAAAGTTTTTCAGGCGGATAAAAATGGGAACCTGTTCCGGTTTAAATTTACCCGTATTACATTGAATCGCCAGATGTTGTAAAAATGTGGTTTTCCCGGCACCAGGTTTTCCTAATACCATTAATTTGCCATATCGTTCCACGGCTTTGAGTCCGGCAAGCCCTTCCAGTCGAACATTGCCTAAGCCCAAGCGATCAAAGTCTTTTGATTTGTCGCCTTGTAGATCGTTGAGGTCGAGCCATCGTTGACTGCTAATTTCTTCGAGGATATTAACATCGACATAGAGTTCATCTAAATCAATCGGTCGGGTAATATCTAATAGACGTAGGGTTCCACATTGATGGTGCAGTTTATCATGATGCTTTTGTCGCACTTGATTGACGAGAGTATTAATATCATTGTCAATCGTTTGAACATTCGGCTTGGGGTGGGGGTTAGCCGTTGACGGTAACGCGGCTATTTCGTCGAGATCAAGATCGAGGCGAAAGCAAATTTCGATAAAAACGTGATGATCAACAGGTTTCCCCTTAAAAAATTTCCAAATCGGCTGACGAGTTTCTAAACCTACTTCTCCGGCTAAGTATTCCTGTGTCCATCCCTTACGCAGGAACGCTTGTTTGGCTTTTTGGATGCCTTCTGTAGATGCTTTGAGCGAACGTCTTGCCATAGCCTATCGGTGATCAAGTGCAGGACAAATCCTACTGGATTTAGCTAGAGTGTTCCCACTTATTTGGTAAAATGCGACATTTTAGGGATTTTTTGAGATATTGGGAGAGATAAATCGATGACTTGGTGTACTAAAATGGAGAGGTCGGTCGCTACTGGCAGATGGGTGAGCGTATCAAGTTTGCCAATAGCGCGGATGTGTAGGTGTTTTTTGAGGCGGCTCTAGAAAAATGGCTGAATCGCTTGGTGTATCAGGGGTTGAACACCATTGCCGTAAAATTTCAGCCGCGCAATTTCTGAAAGGTATACTGTAACTGGTTTTCAGCGAATTGTATAAATAGGCTCTTGTCAAACTCTATGCCTGAAATGCTATTATTTTTATCAGTCGCGCAACTGTACCTTGATAACTACATAGTCTCAGGCTTCCAGATGACCGTCCTCGGAATTCCCCTGAATCCCTATCAGGGATTGAAACCGACAGCAGCGAACAACTGAGAGAGTGATTGCGACTCGGAATTCCCCCTCATCCCCTAACCCCTTCTCCCTCCGTGGGGAGAAGGGGAACCGGATTCTCTTGCTCCTTCCCTGGTGTGCCGACTTTTTCCATGGTTTTTGATGGAAACACCTTGCATCACCTATGTTTTGGGCTAGTAAGCTGTTCGACATTTAAACCTTAATGTCAATAATGGTGAAATCCTTGTAGTGCGTTTAGCGAAGCCATGCCGCAGGCTTTGCATCTTGCTCGCTACTAATACCCAATTTAAATGCATAACAGCTTAGCTATGCCCTAATTACAGTAGGAGCCAGGGCAACCCTAGACAAACTCCTAAAGTATGTGAAAAATCAGGAAAAACCAGACTAAGGATGCTGCCGCTTATTATCTTCGTTTCGCACTCCTGGGGACTGCGCTTAACTATTTCGTTCAATCTGAATTCAAACGCTTGTTAATCTGGTTCATCAGTCCAGTGAACAGCGCACCTGCCATTAAAAGACCGATCGCGGGTGTAAAGACAGGGTTCCACAAGCTATACCACAGGTCTAATCCCAGTGAAACACCAATCGATCGCCCCAACAGCGCGATCGCGAACCAGAAAAAGCTGAATAAAACCAGGAAGAAATCAGCAACTAATAACTGATTTACCCAATAGATAAGTTTGTCTTTCATAATATAGCAATCCTAAATAGATTGTGGCAATTTTCCATACTGAAATATTTTGGGAAAATCGAATATTTGACCATCAGCAAAAAACTTAAATAACCACTTAACTATTTTAAAAGAGCTGCAAAGATGATAAAATTGTCTAATGAAAGTTTTAACTTGCAACCAAATATCTTCGACTGGATTTTGTTCGGGAGCGTTCGGAGCAAATTTCGTACAACTTATCAACCAGTCTTCCTCTGATAAATCTTGATTAATTGTCTTTAAGTATTCTCGAAACTGCTTGGAATCATGGTAAGTTGCACCATCCCAAAATATCGATAATTTTTTTCCGGGTCGTTTCCTTTGTAAATATTCGATGAAATCGATTGTATTTTCGCTGTTTCCACTTTTATATTCTTTGACTATAAACTCTTTGGTTTGATAATCTAAAGCCCCATAATAAGTCTGTCTTTCTTTTTCATTTTTGAGAGGGACTTCTATTCTTGCATCTGTTCTTCCCCACGCATAACCTAACAAATCACCCCACAGCAGATGACATTCGTCAAGCATAAGCACCGTCCGGCTTCCAGCTTCTATTTCCGGTTTCCATTTTTCTAGCCTTGCCTCTATTTCTTTTTTTTTAGCTTTGACTAATTCATCATTTTTAGCCGGATTCTTTTTTTGAGTCTTTTTCCAACTCACTTGAGCCTCTTTAAATAAGCTATAATAACTTTGATTGGACTCAAAAACTACATTATATTGCTCCTGCAAATACTTCTGCAAGTCTGATAATCTTAGATAATCTTGTTCTCTCAACCACTGAATTGTTTGCTCTTTTTCTTCAGATTTTAAGTAACCTGCTCTACCTTTATATTGAAGCTTTAAACTTTCTACACCCTGAAAAAGCGCTTGATTTTTCCATTGGCTGATAAAACTGTGAGAAACTTTTAATAGTTCTTTGACTTCACGATAAGATTTTCCTTCCAAAATCATTTTTACCGCCAAGGCTCTTTTAATTTCTTTGGTCTCTTTTGTCTGATTGATAAAATTAGCCAATTCATCTATAATGTTCATCTTTTGTCTTTTTACTAGGGATGTGTTATTACTATTATATCTGTTGCGACCTATTTAGGGCTGCTATAGGTAAGTTATCTTCAGAGAATAGGACGTGAATGGCACAACGTCAATGCTTACTATACAATCAAGGACTTATACCATATACCGTCGCCTGGGAACAACAGCGATCGCTTCTGTCACAACGGATTAACGATCCCACCCTTGATGATGTTCTCTTATTAATGGAACATCCACCAGTCTATACTTTAGGTCAAGGTGCAAGTTTAGACTTCCTCAAGTTCAACCCTACAGAAGCTGATTTGGAGGTTCACCGTATAGAACGGGGAGGTGAAGTCACGTACCATTGTCCCGGTCAACTCGTCGGCTATCCCATTCTCAATCTACGATATTATCAGCAAGATTTACACTGGTATCTGCGACAGTTAGAAGCCGTCTTAATTGAAGTGTTGGCGGTTTATGGACTCAAAGGCGATCGCGAAACCGGGATGACTGGTGTTTGGCTTGAGGGACGCAAGGTTGCCGCCATTGGCATTAAAGTTAGTCGTTGGATTACCATGCACGGCTTTGCCCTAAATGTTGACCCCGACTTAAGCGGGTTTAAGCGCATTGTCCCTTGTGGAATTGCCGATAAACCAGTGGGTAGTCTTGCCCAGTTTATTCCTAATATTACCGTAGACCAAGTCCGCCCCATAGTAATTGCCAAGTTTGCCGAGGTTTTCCAGGTTAGGTATCACAACTCAGACCGATTTAACCCGGTTTAAGTCAAGTTTTCCGAACAGCGAGTCGCTAAGAACTTATTCAGATCAGCATAGGTTCCCGCATAGGTAGTGGTTGGCTTCTCATACCCTTTCAGGCTAACAATATGTTGTTTAAAGCCCAGGTTGTTGTATCCTAGCTGTTCCAGATAGCTATAGGTATCTTCTCCCAAAGCAATATCCAGACCAATTTGTTTCGTCGCCGACTCCAGACGAAACGCCGCATTCACTGTATCGCCAATTGCAGTATAGTCAGGGCGATCTCCACTGCCCGTATTTCCCACCATCGCATAACCCGTATTCACTCCCGTACCAATGCGTAGCGGGAAAGGTAGGGGGTACTGACTGGAAAGGGATGCCGTCATCCGGTGCAAATCGCTAACCGCTTGCAACACATTCATAGCTTCGTCTTTACTCACCCCTTTATGCCCATGAAACCAAATTGCCATCACCGCATCGCCAATATATTTATCCACCCAACTTCCCGATTTGCGGATAATATTTCCCGATTGGCGAAACCAGGTGCCAATCACGGCAGAGAGAATCTTTTCATCCAGTTGGCGAGTTAGAACCGTAAAGTCACGGATATCCACCACCATCACCGACATGAGGCGGCGCACATGTAACGTAGAGGTTAGGGTTTCACTACTTGCGGGTTGGCTATAATCGCGGGTACGGGTATCGGATGGTGAATGAAATTCCAGTTCAGTCTGACCAAACATCAGCTGATCGCCATTTCGTAATGTCACCGGAATACTCACTCGGCGTCCATTCACGAAAGAACCATTGCGACTTCCCAAATCAATTAGATAGAAATCACCAGTTTCAGTACACTGTAACATCGCGTGATTTCGGGAAATCCAACGATCAGAGAGGACAAAATTGTTATCATCTCCGCGACCAACTGTCCAGCAATTACTACCCACCAGGGGGAGGTAGCGGTTACCTGTCTCAGTCGGTAGAAGTAAATAGGGAGTGGATCGTAGAGTCACCACAGGCACAGAAGCAACGACGGGTTAAAAAATAAACAGAGGATTAAGTCTATATCCTAGTAGATGCATTCTGAAGCCAAACGAGTGATTCCGGAAACTTCACTACCCTTATGGTTTGATGTCAATATTTGTTTACTGTAGACATTCATGAGCTTTTATTGCAGTGTAGCTGCTAGCCAAAATAGGCTATCTACCAAAATTGTACTCAATACTGCGCCACTAAATGCCCACCACGGCAATTGCCCTCGGGTCAATGCCCCACATCCTACTAATCCTAGTGTACATCCTAAAACCGCTGCCCAGCTAATTCCCCAAGGGGTTTGTACTTGTGCGATCGCTTCTTGCAAGATCGGGGTGATTAAGGCTGGATCAACGTCCATGATTTGACGCCAGTAGGGAATCAAATCCGTTAAATAAAAATATACATCGGTGAGAGCCGTCCCGAACAGAGAACCCAGGTAAAACAAATTACCTACAGCGCCTCTACCCCGCCATAACCCCCACAGGGCAAACGGTAGACCAATGGCTTCGATGGGTAAATGTAACAGAGGTTCAGCCCGCAGCCAGCCCCAATAAATTGAACCGGCTAGCCAGCACCAACTAAAACCCAGTAACAAATCTCCCCATACTCGCATCCCTGGACGCGCCAGTAGCTTGAATCCCAGCCAGATCCATCCTAAGGTCAACAGTAAACTCAACCAGGGAAGTTGCCGGACTAATGGCGCTTGCACAAACACAGGGACAGAAACCAGAAATGAGGCAGCAGCAAACAGCCACCAGCCTTGAACTCTAGCTTTTGAGCCTATCCCTAGACCATTCAGGGGGCTACGGATTGACATCAAAAACCAAACCTCTTCTGATGGATCGGAGTAGTTGGAGGATGTATCAGAAAACATACTATTGCGAAACACGATTTGTTTAATTTTCTTTACTTATGTTTACATATCTCAATATATCATGAGCATTATCCCCCCTAGGGGGATATGACCTATTATAGGGTATAGCTAGCACCTCCAGAAAGTTTGCGATCGCGATCAAGCTATGCCAGAATGCCGATGAAAGCGGGTGACTGGTAATTAGTAATTAGGGATTGGGAATTTTAACAAGCCTCAGCTCCTGACTGTTCCCTGTTCTCTTGTCCTTATGCTCAACTTGAATTATGTCCGACTACTTATCCGACTACTTACATGATCAAATTGCAGTGGCGGTGGTCTAAATTTTTAAGGATTAGCCTTCTGAGTGCCTTACTCACCATACCGTTGAAGAGTTTTGGCACCACCATTCCCACAGACGTCGCCGTACCCACAACCCAATCCACCTCCCAGATGAACATAGTTCAGGCGTTGGTACTGGGAATGGTGCAGGGGTTAACGGAATTTATCCCGATTAGCAGTACAGCGCATTTAAAAGTCGTGCCTGTAGTATTAGGCTGGGGTGATCCGGGGGTGGCTTTTACGGCAATCATTCAACTGGGGAGTATTGCCGCCGTGCTGTGGTATTTTTGGTCAGACTTATGGCAAATTTCCACAGGCACAATTCAAGCGATTCAGAGGAAGGATTACCAAGCCAACGATTTTCGCATGGCGGTGGGTATCGGCTTAGGTACTTTACCGATTGTCTTCTGTGGCTTGTTAATTAAGATATTTATTCCCGATTTTGATAATTCGCCCCTGCGGAGTACCGTCGCGATCGCCTGTGCTTCGATTTTTATGGGGCTGCTGTTGGGCGTTGCCGAAAAGATCGGGACGAGAGAGCGAAATTTCGATAAGTTAGGGATGCAGGATGGCATCTTGATGGGATTTGCTCAAGCCTTGGCACTTGTTCCTGGCGTATCGCGATCGGGTTCAACGATTACAGCAGGCTTGTTTATGAGATTGGAAAGAGGAACAGCCGCCCGCTTTTCCTTTTTGCTGGGTATCCCCGCGATTACCCTAGCCGGGTTAGTCGAGTTAAAGGATTTATTAGAATCCGGAGTTGGGGAGGGGGGATTCATGCCTCTCACCGTGGGCGTGATATCATCAGCCGTATTTTCTTATGCTGCGATCGCGTGGCTGATTCGTTACCTACAAACCTCAAACACTTGGATCTTTGTCTGGTATCGCGTCGCCTTTGGTGTGGCAATTTTAGCCGCGATTATCGCCGGGATAATGCCCGATAGTTAGGTAGTGAGGGGAGGGAACAGGGGAGCTGGGGAAGCTGGGGGAGCTGGGGAAGCAGGGGAAGCTGGGGGAGCTGGGGGAGCAGAGACATTCTGATGAAACATCTTTTGTAGGGGCGGGTTTTACCACTAACGTTTCGTTGTCACCCTGATATAACTAAACCCGCCCCGACCTAACCGTTCAATTATCACAAATGACGTAGTTTGCTTCTCAAGGGAGCGAGTATAACAAATGACAGATGACGATCCTCGCCATTAACTTTAATTTTTCCCACCGACTTATTCAGGCTGTTCATTAACTTCTGGTAGTGAGTTGTCAGCTTCATTCGTGCGTTGGGCAAATCCCCACAGGAAGATCAAGGCAATAATGGTAATCATTAACCATTCGGGCGGCACGAATTCTGGATTAATCGCTCTAACCAAAAGTCGCAATCCGACTATACCGACGGTAATGTAACCTGCATCCTCCAGATTGGCATACTCCTGTAGCCAGCGGATGAATAAACCTGCCATAAATCGTAGGGTAATCACACCAATAGTGCCACCTGCCAGAACCAGCCAGATTTGGTCAGAAATTGCGATCGCGGTGGTGACACTATCCAAGGAAAATGCTAGATCAGTAATGGCGATCAGAGGAATTACTTGTAACAGTGATGTAAATCGGGGTCCATGATGGTGATGTTGTTCATCTTCCTCGGAGGTGAAATGCTCGAAGACTAACCAAAGCAAATAAGCCGCGCCGAGAAGTTCAAATTGCCAAAACTTGACCACCCACGTTGCCGTCAGAATCAGACTGATCCGCAGAATGTAAGCCACCACCAAGCCAAAGTTCAGCGCTTGTCGCTGAAGTTGCTTGTCTTCTAACCCTTGAGCAATTGTTGCCAGCGCGATCGCGTTATCGGCTGACAGCACCGCTTCGAGGGCAACCAAAATCAGCAGGACTAAGGGGGCTTCTATTCCTAGATTGAACGGTAACTTAAAAACTTGATCCAGCATTAATGAAATAAATAATGATTTCGAGTATTGACGAGGATGTAAGCTGCACTTGCTCGGCAACTATGGTTCCTTCTGTTAACTAATCTTAACGTGTTGCCCAAAATTTCTGCCGAAAACGGAGCAATAGCCAGTAGACTAAAGGTCATATTGATGTTTAATTAGGAGCTTGTAAACCATGTCCCTTTCAGATACCCAAGTTTTCGTCGCTCTCGTCGTAGCGCTCATTCCCGGTATCTTAGCCTTCCGTCTAGCTACGGAACTCTATAAGTAGTTCTCATTCTCAATCGGGCTGGGAACTGGCGAGGATGAGGGGTGTGATGTCAACCCTTGTCTTGTGGATACGGTTTGAGTTGCACCCCTCATCTCATAATTTCTGATCATGGCAGCAAAATGCTGTAAGGTATCTGACTATCCTCAGCAGAGTATTGCCTGCGGAAAACTCTTCGTCTATGATCTGAACTTTAGACAACCAGCTCGGTCGTGTCAGTCGGTGGACTGGTGAGTGCCGACACTGCCAGGATGAAGCCGGACGAAAATGTTAGCGATTGTCAACCTTTTGGCAACGGACATACGTTCCATTAGCCCCTAGGCGTACAGTTTAAAAGCACGAGTCTGTAACTATCCAGACGAGAGGCGAACGCTGGCGCGTCAAACGTCGTTAGTCAATAAGGCGGTAGGGGTCTTACCAACTTTTGTACAAGGGAAGCGATTACTTTTTGCCGAGCTTTCCTCTGCCGCTAAATCAAAGACGATAACGGGAGTCTCCAGCGAGTTTTTTTGAGATGAATGCAATCCCAACCTCTCGACCCACTCGGCAACCTTTACCAACCCGCCGCAGGGTTCCTCGCCAAGAGCGTCGTCCACGGCGGCATTCCGACTCCGTTGTGGCAGGTGAAATTACGGTTAAATTAGTGGTAAATCTGATTCTTTGTACTGCCGCGATCGCGGGATTGGCACAACTGTTGCCTTATCATCTGTCCCAAAAGGCGAAGTTGCAAGAAGTACGATCAGAAGTGAAACGCACCCAAAGCCGTGTTCAGAAACTCCGCAATGACTTCGGCGAAGCGTTTGATCCGGCACAAGCTAGACGAGTTATGCAAGATCAAAGTTATCGGGTTGATCCAAATCAGCGTCAAGTCGTCTGGGAAGATCGACGTCTCATGCCCGATAACTAAATAGGGGCTGCTGAATAAATTCTGGGGTGGGAACAGGGAACAGGGAACACTTTCAACCCCCAGTTGAGGTTTGAATTCATGCGCTTAAGGGATCAAGTAACTCACCCATCCAGGTTTCAACTTTCTGGCGCAGGCGACCCGAGGTTCCTGACACAGGGAGTTGAGAGAGGGCGCGTTGATAGTCAGCGATCGCGCAGTTCCAGTCTCCCCGCAGATGATAGGTACGACCTCGTTCGGCATAGATGTGGTTTTGTAGGCATCCCAGGATTAAAGCCAAGTCGAGGTTTTCTATAGCGAGGTCATAAAGCCCTAATTCCCGAAACGTGATGGCTTGGTTAATCCAAGTGCGAACATTACGCGGATTGAGATCCAATGCTTTTTCGTAATCGGCGAGTGCTTTGGCTAATTGTCCCATGGCAGCATAGTAATTGCCGCGATTATTGTAAGCGCTGTCCAATTCGGGATTGAGTTGTAAAGCTCGGTTGTAATCGTCTAAAGCTTTTTGACGCTGACCCATTTGGAAGTAAATCAATCCTCGGTTGTTATAGTCAATGGCGTGGGTAGGATGATGTTTAATTGCCTGACTCAAAAGCGCGATCGCACTACTGTACTCTCCCTGTTTGGCTTGGCGTTGAGCTGAGGTGCGTAAATTTTTAATCGAAAGGTGGTCAGGGGTTCGAGGGGTCAGTGTAATCATGGGTAAAGGCTGGGGTTTCCGGCGGGACATGGGAATCCATTGTCTATTCTCTTCATCGCCTTTGATAAATACATGAGCGTTCATAATCGTCCTCCAACAACACCTGCGGTCTATCTACAATCAACCTTAAGTCTGGCTGCACCCCGCGAGTTGGTGTCGGTGTGTCACTTCCTGAGGCGTCTTTACTCCTCTTCATAATCACCAGCCAACCCAACTGATTGATGTTCTATGAGAAATCTACAGCACAGCTTAGCTGCTTTCCTGAAATCTTAATCAATGAAGCTGAGTCATTCCCTCTATCCTGGGTGTGGTTCACCCCGCTAGCTGTGTGAACCTACAAAAATTGGCACAATCGAACACGAGTTCATTCCGCTCGCAATCAGCACTCAAACCTTTATTGCCATCTGGCGATGCTCTGTCCCCCAACCTTACAGGGCTAACGGTAACCTGCCAGAAATCTGCAACGTTTCTTTACATTCTCCAGCAAGAGATTGCCCAGTCTAACTCACCAATAAAGAATGTCCAGTCTAGAAGGTGGTAAAATGCAACCCAAGTAACTGATTGGTTTGGGTTGGGAATCGTTAAGGACACTGAAAATATGGCAACGACAACAGCATTACAGGATGCTCCTGACGTTAGTGCGGATAACTATTTAGTGGTAGGGTTAGCCACCTGCTTCTTGAAACAAGAGGGTGAAGTTGAGGAGGTGAAAATCCTGGAACCGATTCCTTCGGCGGCTCTGGAGGCAGTTCTCAAAGGGATTCCGACCTCCTATTCCATGGCGCATGGCACCACACTGGGCGAGGTGATCAGTGGTGACACCCCAGAAAAACCGCCGGAATTTCCCGCAGAGGCTCATTTTTGCGACGATTTTATCGCCCGCGCGATCGCAGCAGCTCGCACGTACAAAACTCGTCCGGAGGCACAAGCCCACATTCCCCCCGGTACAACACGCGATGATTTTAACTACTCCATCGAACGCAAGCGGGTGCTAAATCAGATCCGAGTTGTGCGCAAGGAAGACGACGTTAAACAGCACGAATACACTCACAAAGTTCTATAACCCAAACGACGATGCTGAAACTTTATGGTGGCTCCCGCAGTCGGGCGTCAATTGTCCAGTGGTATTTAGAAGAACTGGGCGTTCCCTACGACTATATACTGTTGGACATGCAAGCTGGAGAACATCGCCAGCCGGATTATTTGGCGATTAATCCCATGGGTAAAGTCCCAGCTATTGTGGATGGGGATTTTCAACTGTGGGAGTCAGGAGCAATTTTGCTCTACCTGGCTCAAAAATATGGCAACCTGAACGGATTGGAGGAGCAAGCAACCATAGCTCAATGGATTTTGTTTGCCAATGCGACGCTTGGTCCGGGAATTTTTGTGGAGGCGAGTCGAGAGCGGGAAATGCCGAAATTATTTCCCCCGCTTGAGCAGCGTTTACAGAATCAACCGTTCTTGTTGGGAGATCAGTTTAGTGTCGCTGATGTGGCTGTGGGATCGTATTTGAGTTATATCCCGATCATGTTACAGCTTGACCTGAGCGAGTACCCAGCTATCTCAGACTATATTAAACGCCTTGGTGAGCGATCGGCGTTTCAGAAAACGATTGGCGGACGCAGCTAAATATATAAAGCTGTGGACTATGAATCAGGACACCCCTAACTGGAATGCTGCTGACTTAAGCTAGGTTCGTAGTAGGCACGAAGCGTGCCAGAAGCCTTCGCATCGCTTACTACAAACTCTAAAGTCAGTGCCATTTTCCCTAACTGGGTGTCCTTGCCATAATTGATTTTATTGATTTACCGGAAACCCACAGCCGCTTGCCAAACAAACGCTAGCAGCAAGAAAAAGACGGGGATGACTGGGAGAACATCTACGATAGGGTCAAAGATAGAGTAGGCTTCAGGCAATTTTGCCAACAGCATGGCTGCTTCCATAGTTAAGTCTTCCTTTCTAAACGAATTTTCAGAATTGAAATGGATCTTAACATGAACTGGGTTACAACTGAGCTAGCTTCAGGGGGTAGGT
>NZ_DS989857.1:63714-133499 GCF_000155555.1 Coleofasciculus chthonoplastes PCC 7420 | reverse complement strand
TTTCTCTCAACGTCACCGTGCCATCAATCAGGGCAAATAGAGTATCATCTTTGCCACGACCGACATTGGTGCCGGGGTGAAATTTGGTACCCCGCTGACGCACTAAAATGTTACCTGCTTTGACAACTTGACCGCCAAAGCGTTTAACTCCTAGCCGCTTGGCATTAGAGTCACGACCGTTACGAGTACTACCTGTACCTTTCTTGTGAGCCATAGTCTCCTCTTGTTTTAATGGTGTGATACCAAATCCGGGGAACGCTACCCCCGTTATAACCTAGTCCGCGCAGGCGGACTTTGCTTGTGTAGCAGCGATTTCAATCGCCTCCTCTTGCATGGAGTTATAAAGGCGGATTTGGTGTGAGTAGATTCCTATTCTTATTCTGAAGCAGTTTCCGATGTTGCTTCAGGGGCTGACTCCTCAGCCTCAGTTGGCATTACCTCCACAGGCGTCGCCGGCGTCGGTGTTTCTGTGGATTCAGCGCTAGTACCCGCTAACACTGAACCATTCATACTAATAGCATCAACCATCAGACGGGTAATTTCCTGGCGATGTCCCCGCTTTTTGCGGGTTTTCTTCTTCGGCTTCATCTTGTAGACCAGGATTTTGCGATCGCGAAAATGTCGCATCACCGTTCCTTCAACCGTTGCTCCATCAACCCAAGGCTGACCAATGGTGACATCACCATTATTTTCAACCAGCAACACCCGTTCAATCGTAACTTTTTCTTCGGGTTCAACGGGTAGGAGTTCAATGTCGTAAAAACGACCGGGTTCAACTCGCAGTTGTTTTCCGCCTGTCTCAATAATTGCGTAACTCATGGAATTGTCCTTAAATGTAGCCGTACAGGTAGCTAGCTCATTGGCGAGTTAGGGCTGACGGATTAGGCTGTTAGGGCTAAAAGTACACAAGCGTGAGTCAGATCTAGCTTGCCGTTGTACTCACCATGACAGCTCTTGCCGTAATCCTACTCATGTACAGGGGCGATAAATCGCTGTCGCTCTAACGCTTTGAGCCGCTTTTGGTATATCTTGACCTGATCCGAGCATAGATATATGCGTAAGATGATATCATCTTCTATAAGATGTGGCTGTGTCAAGGTAAAGCTGCTTGCTTCTCTTCCAAGATTGGGTTGATTTCGTACCTAATGGTGATCACCTTACGCATTTGTAAATATAAATACAAATAATAAATAGGTATCTTTTTGTTTTATCCATATATAGTATACAAATATATAAATATATTTGTTCTTATTTGCTGTTAATTGTTGTTTTTAAAAAGTTTTTGGAATTAGAAATTGCTTGATTGATATCCTCTTCAATTAAACTATATTCTATATCTAAAATGTTTTTATTAAAATTTTCAATGAAATTTGATTTTGAGTTTAGGCGATTTTCCAAATTAAAATCTTTCAACAAATCATTTATTTTATTTGCTTTGTTTAAAGTATCAAGAACAATAAATGGTTTTCTGAAAAGTATAGAAAATATAGTTCCATGATAAGTATTTGTCATAATATAAGAAGCGTGACTGAAGTAGTTTATCCATTCCTTAGGTCCAATACCTATAATATTTTTTGTCGCAATATCCACATATTTTCCAACAGAAATTATTTCTAAATTTTTGTAGTTAGCTATAAATTTGATAAAAGTCTTTTGCTCTAATGTAATTCCAGAAATTATATATATTAAAAGATATTCTTTTTTAAACTTTTTATCTAGAAAATATTCATCATATTCAATCAAAAAAGTAGGATCTAGAACTTTTACTGCTTGCTCATTACACTCTTCTTTGAGCAGTCGTCTACTATTAGCATCTCGAACTGAAATAGCTGAAAAATTGCTGATCAGTTGGCAGATTAACTCTCTATAATTTCTTAATCTCATTGTATGACCAAAACTAGCAGCATAGCTAATTTTAATAATATCTGTTTTGTTATCAATGAAGTCTAGAAAATAGGCAGAATCAAAACCACGAAATGAGTCAATACACCATATTTGGTCGCTACCACATACTACCACTTCATAGGAAGAATTTATTTTTTTTAATTCAGCACTTGTTGCATATTTTTTTTTACTAATATTCGTTTTTGAAACCAAAAATTTGCGTGTTTTGTAGTACTTGAGTAAATTGTCAAAAATGCGGCGATTTAATCGGCGATTTTTATCGATGAAGTATAGGTCTTTTTTATAATATTTTTCAACTTTATAGGGGCAATAGTCAATGATTTCAACATCATGTCCTTGGCTGCCAATTATTGTTGACAAGGCGTAAGCTTGAAGGGTTGCACCGTAGTTAGTTGTATTGTGAAATGTTAGAATTCCTACTTTCATTTTCCTTAACTTTGAT
This sequence comes from Coleofasciculus chthonoplastes PCC 7420, assembly GCF_000155555.1. GTDB lineage: Bacteria > Cyanobacteriota > Cyanobacteriia > Cyanobacteriales > Coleofasciculaceae > Coleofasciculus > Coleofasciculus chthonoplastes_A. The sequence continues at coordinate 131,152 of NZ_DS989857.1, read as the reverse complement.
TCTAATTTAATTAATTTTGTAACTGAATTGGCAAATTCTGAACACAGATAAAGCAAAATACTATATCAATCTACTAGGATTACTTCAAGAATAGCTTTCTTTATATTTAAAAAATGTAAAAATTTGGCAAAAGTAATGAGAATAAGTATAGGAATGCTACTATCAGAACTATTTAATATCCAATTAGTTGTCTTAGCAGAAAAACAGGCTTTTCCAATACGCATACCTTGCAATTGCTTTAATATTTTACTTTCAGATTCCTTGAAAACAGAACCACAATTAGGTTCTGAATTATCTTGAAACTTCTTTGACCACTTACATCTCTCAGTAATAGGATTTCCTTCCATACTTATAGGACTAAATTTAAGGATAGCACTTAGGATAAGATAAGAGTGAATGCCAGTAAATATTGTTTGCCTATGCCCTATTACAATTTCCTCTTTTCCAAGAGTTCTGATGCAATCTCTTTCAACATCGAAAAATGTAACGCTTTCCACAAAATCATATATAGTGCGATGATGATGCTTAGCACGACCAGCATTCATCGCTAATGCACCACCAAGCGTTGCTGGAACTGATGCCAGATAGTAAAAGGAGTCGAATGAGTTTTCGTAGCAGTATTTAAGTACATCTATTACTAAAACGGAAGAAGAAACTTCAAGCCGATATTCTGGTAGACTATTTATATGCTTGGAAAGCTTATTTTTTAAAATTAAGCTTTTAATATCTTTCCTTGTAAATAGAGTGTTTGAGCCATTTCCTAATACATAGATTTTAATAGTGTTGGATTTAGCCCAACTGACATAATCGCGGAACTGCTCTAAATTACTGAATTCTCCGTATCTTTTGAAGTGATGTAGAGTCCGGTAAAAAGACAGATTGTTATCTGTAATAGATTTAATTTTATCTCTAGACATTATCATGATAGATATCAGATCCCCTAAAAATACATATCACTGTTTGAATTTATTATCAAATAGAAATTTTACGTTCCTCTAAGACGAAATATCACGGATTGCAGGCGACGTTGAATACCCTCTAGTTTGAGAGTTACGTAACGGCGACTCTTCAAAAATGCTTGCTGTCGCCATACGGGTGTAGAACACCAGCGCTCATGAGCAGGTATTGCTTTATTGATAAGGAAACTTTTCCATTGGTTAACCATTTTATCAGGTTCTGTGTCCTCTGCACGAACTTTACCATTGTCAACCATAGCCTGACGAAATTCCAAATCATCGCGCAAGCGCTTGAGTGCCGAAATCACATCTGACAAAGAAGCTACTTCTATATAGTCTAGTTCACTTTTACGTTCAGAGCGGAATGCAGACTCACAACCTAATATCGCTGGCACACCAGCACGCCACGCATTATGAAGTTTTGTTGCCGGTTTCCAATTGTACTGGTCTGAAGACTGAAAACTTCGCACAGCTAAGATAGCATCAACATAACTGTAGTCGTTAAAGTGGTTTTGCCGACTCACTACATACCAATTTAAGCCCAAGTTGTTAAGCTGTTCATACCACAATGTCTGCTTCAACTCTGGTGCCAAGTTTTCATCGTATCCAAAGAAGGCAATATTTTCAAATTTATTACCGCGTGAGGGATCCCGAGGGATCAATCCAGGATGTGTCCAATGGGGAATATAGTAACATTCTCGAAGCGTCAACCACTGTCTAGAGGTTTCTTGCGTAGGATTTTGTACCAGATGAAGCTGTGCGTAAGGATGTGGTTTGTTATCAGCTTGAATACATACTATTAATAGTCTGGGTTGAGGTTGAAGATTATCAGGGAGGGAATAGCGGTGGGACAAGACAATTCCTTCAGTAGGCATAGTATCTATTAGCTGACAAGGGAAGCCATCCGCTTTAAGGTGTAGATAGGTTTGTAAAATCCAATGATACATGGATAAGTATCTACTGGATCTAGATTGATACCACTGCCAATAATTTTCAGGAATTTCTGGAATATAGTCATCAGGCCATTTATTTCGGGGGATGTAAAAATAAATTGATCGATTTTTTTCATTCATAATAGTATGGAATAGATAAACTTTAAATGACTTTGGGTCAATGTATTTCCTGTTTACTTGATTAAGTAAAAATTACTTATCTCCTCTAGAGAGAGGAGGCCGCATATACTCCTGTACATAACTCATTATTTTAGCCATTCTACTTTCCCAAGAAAACTGGCGTGCAAAATTAATCTGTTCAACATAACCATCAATTTTCCGAGGGTAATTCTCTAACAATTGCTTAAGGCATTGAGCATATTGATTTGAATTATCGGGTTCACACCAGCCAGCAATAATATTTGCCTCTTTGAATTCCATTAATGGAGGGATCTCTGTTGCTAAAATAGGAGTTCCAGACGCTAAGTACTCAAAGAATTTGAGAGGTGAGGTAAACGTTGCGGCTTCGCCCGAACAGTGGGGATGAGCTAAAATATCGGCAGCTTGTAGTAAACTAGGTAGATGTTCGTGTTGAATATAACCTAAGAACGTAACATTAGCAACCTGCTTTTCCCTAGCTAGTTGCCTATAGGCTTGTACCTGAGATTCATCTCCTCCGGCAAAGGCAAATTGAATCTGGGGTAATTTTTGAGCAACATCAATTAGCAGTTCAACCCCTTTAAATCGATACAATCCTCCTGAATATACTACCAGGTTTTGTCGTCCCTCGGTTAGCAACTTTTGTCGCCATTCTTTAGCTTTTGCAGGTTGTTGAACTAGAAATGATTGATTAAAACTAAGATGAAGCTTGAGTATTTTATCGGGTGGCATGCCCTTTTGAATCATTTTCTCGCGCACAGGTTCGGCAACAGTGACCGCTACTTGAAAGAGAGGATTTTGAACAATGTCTTGATCATATTTATGGTTCGGATAGTGTTCTCGCTCGTAAATAACTGGAATACCCGATTGAATAGCTGCTTTCACCAAATTCCAATCTAAAGTATGCAAAATTTTAGTATGAGGAAAAATATGAATAGGAAAATAGTACTTGCAAACTATCGTACTGGGGTGAGTCCACTTTCCTCCAATTCGACCAATGGGCCACGGCATAGCGAGGGGAATAACTTTAAGTTTATTGTGAATATTGTAATATTTAACGATTTTTTCCTCTGGTTGGCTCAGGCGAAATGGATAAATCCAGTCAATGGGATTAAGGGATTGCCGTGGTTTCTGAAGATAAACTAAGGCAGTCGGATAGCCTAGGTTTGCTGCTGCATTAGCAGTATTAACATCATGAACTATATGAGCTTCAGGTTTAGGCAAGACATTTCTCGTAAAAAAAATATAATATTTATTCATCTGATCCTTACAAATAATTGTGTCAAATGATTGTACAAGCCATAATTTTTAGCTATTTGAAGCAATTCAAGCCTATTTTTTGACCATTTTAGCACTATTTTCAAACAACTCAATAGTATTGAGAATATTTATAGCTGAACTATAAGATTCTTCTAGTAATTCATTTTCCTCTTCTGGAGTATCTACTAAGTCATCGGCTAACAACCGGATAGAACCGAGCATGGAATTGAGCATGGTTCGGACTTCGTGAGAGGCTTTCATTAAAGCAGGATTTGTGGTGGGCGTACCTTGAGGATGTTCAGCAAATTGCATCTGATACAACCGTGCATAATATCCTCCTTTGCGTAAAAGTTCCTCGTGTTTCCCGACTTCCATCACACACCCTTTCTCTAAAACCGCAATTTGATCGGCGTTTTGCACAGTGGAAAGGCGGTGAGCAATAACCAGAGTTGTGCGATCGCGACTCAATTCCTCCAGCGCTTCTTGCACCAAACGCTCAGAAACTGTATCTAATGCACTCGTAGCTTCGTCCAGAATCAAGATATCCGGATTTTGTAAAATAGCGCGAGCGATCGCAAGGCGCTGACGCTGTCCTCCTGACAATAACACCCCGCGATCGCCAATCATCGTATTAAACCCCCCAGGGAGTTGTTCAATAAATTCTAAGGCATTCGCCCGTCGCGCCGCTTTAATTACATCTTTTTCGGAAGCATCTGGTCGAGCATAAGCAATATTATCGTGAACCGAGGTATTGAACAAAAATGTATCTTGGCTAACAATTCCCATATTATTACGGAGACTTTTGATATCAAACTCCCGCAAATCGATTCCATCTAGGGTAATACTCCCCTCTGTGGGATCATAAAATCGTGGTAATAAATCCGCTAACGTTGACTTACCTGCACCCGATGCTCCCACTAACGCTAATGTTGTCCCACGAGGTAAGTCTAAATTAACCTCTTTTAACACTACCTTGTTCGGTTGAGTCGGATAGGCAAACGATAGCTGATGAAAATGAATCCCTTCTTTTAAGGGATGGTAAGGCTGAGATCCTGGCTTCATAAAGGGCTTATTATCCTGGCGCAGGAAGTCATGTGCCACTTCCACACTAGCTGAACTATTCGCTAAGGAACCCCTAGCTCTGTTTAACTGGGAAATTAAAGGTAAGAGCCTTTGCAGTAAGACGAGAAAAGTGAACAATACCCCTGATAGATTTTCAATCTGACTGGCAAAAAATATTCGTCCCATAAACACAATCCCCAGCAACCCGACAATGCTAGTCACTTCACCAACGGGTGCTATGGCTGCATTGTTCGCCTGGGATTTAAAATCCGCCTTTTCGCGATCGCGGATTAGCTGTTGGATTCGTTGATACTCTCTCTCATCATTACCGGTAGCTTTAACCAGTCGAATTCCGCTCAACGTTTCTAGCACGGCAATCGAATAAGCTTTTGACAGACTTGATAGCTGTTTGCCAAATGCTTTGGCACGACTAATTGAGTATTGATTGACTAACGCAACAATAGCAACTAAAACTGTTGAAGCTAATGTCAATTCCCAGGAAAGAGCCAGTAATAAGGCGAGAAATACTAGGGCATTCGTTACCGTCACCATCATATTCAGTATGGTGCTAACCTCCCCAGCAGCTCGACCAATTTCTGTCCCTAGGCGATTCACGAGATCACCGACTTTCATGCGAGAGTAAAAATCTATATCTACGTCGAGTAATAATTTCACGCCGGCTTCACGTAAATCACAGGTAATTCGGCGTCTCAACGAACTGGAGGCTAATGTACTGGCATAATTAGAAAGATTTTTTAATATAATTAGTCCCACAATAGCTCCCGCCATCGCTACCAGCCGATAATTTCCTGGCAGGTTATTAAAGGGAGACATAATTGCCTTAAGAATAGGAGGACCACTTTTTAAATCTAAATCTATCCCTAAAAGATTTAAAACGATCGGAGCGATTAGGGCTGTACCCACACCGTTAAATAATCCACCCGATAATCCTAAGAGAACCGTTATCGCCACTCTAGTTGGATATCGCCTAATAACTTTTGATAATAAATTGGAAGCCATAGAGTCTTATTTGTTTAGTATGGTCAATACTTAAAACTATAATTGACTAATCACTTCAGATAGTATATCTGCCATTTTATCTATACTGTAACACTCCATACACCTTTTTCTCGCTTCTTTTCCTCGCTCAATTGCTTCTTGGTAGTTTTGAAATATCCACCGAATTTTATCAGCAATTTGTTCAGGAGAACTGGCATCGACCAAATAACCCGTGTCTCCTAAAATTTCTGGAATGTCGCCAACGCGCGTCGATAAAATTGGTTTGCCCATTGCCATCGCATCAGTTAGTTTCAGCGGAAACTGGGCTTTAGCGGCTGGAGTATCTCGCTGAGGAACGACTACAATATGAGCTGCCGCAACGACTTCAGGCATTGCTGATACAGGTAATCTGGGTAGCTTAATAATCCAACGTCCCCATTTTTCCATCAGTTGATGATCATAATCATCGTATGGACTACCCCCAACAATGACAAGCCTTAAGTCGGACTCATTTAATTGATCCAGCGCCATTAAAACATCTTCTACCCCTTTATAAGGGCGTGGCGCTCCTGGAAACATGAGAACTCGATAGTCAGCCAGATCATATCGTTTTCTACTGGTTTCTGGATTATACTGACTGGGGTCAAACACTGTCGTATCTTTGCCCTGAGGTAGATATACACCACCAAACCGTTCTTGCATGAAATGGGTGTGGGTGGTAATCACATCAGCTTGGGAAACTAACCCTTCGGTCAACCTTAAATAAACAGGATGATTCGGATTTCTGAGAGCGCCTTCAGGTTTTAAAATATCTCTAGCGAATTGTTTTAAGCTAGGACGGTATGCCCAATCATCACCTCCATACCAACTTAACTCCCAATCGTCTATATCTAAGAGAACAGGACATCGGGTTTTAAACTTTTTAATAAGGGCAACCCCAAAACTTGTTGGTTTTAATTTGCTGGCATAAATAATATTGCCTTGAATAGTCTTAATTAGAGTATTAATTGAAATAATGAATTTTGGATAATTATAAGCGGGAATTGTAATAATAGGAATTTCAGAAGGCGGAATATCTGAACTCTGCTCGTGGGGAACAAATCCTATAACTTCGACTTCATAATTGAGTTTTTTGAGAGCTTTATACAATAAAAAAGGTCGCACGGCACCGCCCCACCTGCCCGATCCACTGCTCGATAAGTCACTGACAACTAATGAAATCTTTCGCTTGGGTTTCAACACGTTGGTCTTTTTTAACTGATCCACTGTAGTCGTCCCATTTGCCGTTCATCCAAAACCCGATTAATATAACTACGTTCCTCTTCGGTAACTTTATAGTCAGAAAGCATCGTAGTCACCAACTGAAGATACTCCCAACGGCTCAATTGACCTGTATCGAGAATCCGATCAACAATTTGGGCGATCGCGGGACTAGAGGGGCGTTGAACAGTTCCTGCCATAGGCGGTTAGTCTTTTTTAGCGGTGACCTAGATTTTCGACTACGATAGCCTAGTTAACCGAGGTTTGTCATCTCAAGCTGAGTGAGCGGTAGTAGAGATAGGATGAAGGTTAAAGGCTATGCGAGTATTTCCATTCTAATCTAATGCCTATTGACACGATTTGCCATTGAGGTGGTTTATCTGTCAAATAGGCAAAATGATTGATAGCAGACTTTTCTGAGGAAGAACGATTCAATATGCAAGTCCATCGACTACCAGCCCTTTCAGATAACTATATCTTTTTGCTGCATGAACCCAAACAGAATATTGCTGCTGTGGTTGATCCAGCCGAGGCTCAACCTGTATTACAGCATCTGGAAAAACTGGGTGCTGAGTTAGTAACAATTTTTAACACTCATCATCATTGGGATCATGTGGGTGGAAATCAAGAGTTAATTCAGCGGTATCCTGATGTCTGTGTCTATGGGGGAACCCAAGATCGGGGCAGAATTCCGGGACAACAGGTATTTTTACAAGAGGGAGACGAGGTTCAGTTTAGCGATCGCACGGCTGAGATATTTTTCGTTCCCGGTCATACTAGCGGGCATATTGCCTACTATTTTCCCCCTGTCACCAGCGATGAAGTCGGTGAATTATTCTGTGGTGACACCATATTTGCCGGAGGATGTGGCAGACTTTTTGAAGGGACACCCAAGCAAATGGTTGATTCCTTGAGTAAGCTGCGAAGGTTACCGGACAACACCCGTGTCTGGTGCGCCCATGAATATACCCTAAAGAATCTTAAATTTGCCCAAACCGTTGATCCCAACAACCCAGACTTGCAAAGCCGCTATACTGACGTTGAAGCGGCTCGTCGTCGAAAAGAGGCAACAGTCCCCTCCCTACTGGGCGTCGAAAAACTGACGAATCCTTTTTTGCGCTGGGAACAACCGACACTCCAAGAAGCCGTTAAGAGTACAGAACCCGTGCAAACCTTTGCCCGATTGCGGGGAATGAAGGATAAGTTTTAACGTGGGGAGACAGGGGAGCAGGGGAAGCAATGTAGAGACGCGCCATGGCGCGTCTGGGAGCAGGGGAAGCGCAGCGCTGTAACTCAAAACCATGTCCTAGAACGAAGTGAAGGAGAAGTGAAGGTCAAAACTCCTCTCTTTGTGAGTTGCACTCGGATAGCAAATTTTCGTATGATTGAAATTCTGAGTGAGCATCAGTATCTAAGTTAAATAGCCCGTACCCAAAAAAGACAATGGCAAAACGTGTACAGTTAGTTTTAAATCAAGACGTTAGAAAGCTAGGCAAATCCGGCGAACTGGTGGACGTCGCTCCTGGCTATGCTCGTAATTATTTAATTCCCCATGGGATTGGAACCTTAGCCACTGCTGGTATTCTCAAGCAAGTTGAGCGGCGCAAAGAACAAGAGCGACAACGTTTACTCGAAGAAAAGCAGCAAGCTGAAGCCCGTAAGACAGCACTAGAAACTATAGGTCGCTTTACCATCCGCAAGCAAGTGGGTGAACAAGAGGCAATCTTTGGTACGGTTACGGCAGCTGATGTAGCAGAAGCCATTCAAGAAACCACAAACCAAGAGGTAGATCGTCGGGGAATCACGCTTCCCGATATCAGCAAGCTCGGTTTCTACAAGGCACAAGTCAAACTGCATCCAGAAGTTACGGCGGTTATAGAAATTCACGTTGCTCCGATGTAGCATTGAGAAACATGCTGTGGTACGTCTCTACTCCGGATGTAGGAGCGGGTTTTACTGATAACGGTTTGGCTACTGTCCCGATAACTTAACCAAACCCCCCCTTCCAGGGGAACAAGGAAAGAGGAAATTAAATTAGAGTTACCTGCAAGTAGTATGAACCTTACAGCCCCAGCTCCCCTGCTCCCCTACCCTCTGGTTGTACTCGCTATCTCTGGCGATGGCTTCAAACTTTAACCTTTCAATCATCCCTAGCTCTGTACCGCCTCAAAACATCGAGGCGGAGGAGTCTATTTTGGGTGGGATCATGCTTGATCCTGAAGCAATGAGTCGAGTGGTAGATTTATTATCTCCAGAAGCCTTCTACGTTAGCGCTCACCAAGAAATCTATCGATCTGCCTTCATTCTGCACCATGAAGGGAAGCCAACGGATTTCATGAGCGTTACCTCTTGGTTGTATGACCATAAATTATTAGACAAGGTGGGGGGTCAGAGCAAGATAGCGCAGTTAATTGAACGCACGGTGTCAGCCGTGAATATTGACCGCTACGCGGCGTTGGTGATGGATAAGTACCTGCGCCGTCAACTCATCCAATCGGGAAATGAGATTGTTCAATTGGGTTATGAGACACCGATGGCGTTGGACTTTGTTCTTGAACAAGCGGAACAGAAAATTTTCAATTTGACTCAGGTGCGTCCACAACAAGGGTTAGTGCCAATCTCTGAGACATTAATTCAAGCCTTTCAGGAAATCGAAACGCTTCATGAAGGACTTGCCTTACCCGGTATACCCTCTAATTTCTATGACTTGGATGCGTTAACGGGTGGGTTTGGGCGTTCTGATTTAATTATTGTGGCGGGAAGGCCCTCAATGGGTAAAACTAGCTTTGCGTTGGCGATGGCTCGCAATATTGCTAACAGATTTCCTGTCGCAATTTTTAGTTTAGAAATGTCCAAGGCGCAATTAGTCCAGCGGCTTTTATCCAGCGAGGCGGGCATTGAAAGTAACTATTTGCGAACGGGGCGAATTACTCAAAATCAATGGGAACCTCTCTCCCATGCGCTGGGAACGCTATCAGAATTACCCATTTATATCGAGGATACGCCTAACCCCACCGTTATGCAGATGCGATCAAATCTGCGGCGTCTCCAGGCAGAACAAGGGGGAACGCTGGGATTGGTATTGATCGATTACTTGCAGTTAATGGAAGGGAGTGGTAGTGACAATCGAGTCCAAGAACTGTCTCGGATTACCCGTTCTCTCAAAGGATTAGCCCGCGAACTGAATACTCCTGTGATTGCCTTATCTCAGCTTAGTCGAGGGGTAGAGGCGCGGACGAATAAGCGACCGATGATGTCCGATTTGAGAGAGTCGGGTTCGATTGAGCAAGATGCGGACTTAGTGATTATGTTGTACCGGGATGAGTATTACTCTCCGGATACCCCTGAGCAAGGGATCACGGAAGTGATTATTACCAAACATCGCAATGGTCCAACTGGCGTGGTGAAGTTAATCTTCGACCCTCAGTATACTCGCTTCCGCAATCTCGCCCATCCCAATCAGTGATTATTTAGTCATTCGTCATTTGTCATTTGTCATTTGTGAGTCTCGCCAGCCGCCTTGGGTTTAAACCCAAGGACCAACGCTTAAGTCAGAATTAAGCTGACTGGGAGAGGCTAGACAAGTTTTAACTAATTTTTAGTAATTCCACATCAAAAATTAGAGTCGCGTTGGGCGGAATCACGCCACCTGCACCACGGGAACCATACCCCAATTCCGGGGGAATGATCAGCCGACGACGTCCGCCCACTTTCATCGTGGCAACGCCTTCATCCCAGCCTTTGATCACCCGTCCTACACCGAGTTTAAAGGAAAACGGACGGTTGCGATCGCGGGAACTATCAAACTTGGTGCCATCCTCCAGGGTTCCGGTATAGTGAACCACAACGGTTTGACCTTTTTGGGGTTGTGCGCCTTCACCTTCTTTGAGTTCGATATATTTCAAACCCGATGGTGTGGTTACAACCTCCTGCTCGGTGTTCTGTTCCTCAGTTGAATCCGTACTCATAGCAATTGATTGATTTTCAGGGATTGGTTTAGCCTGGGTAACTTGGGTTAGGGGTTGAGGTTGGGTGGGGTTGAGTTCGTCGGCTGTTGCACTCCCACGGCTGAGTTGAGTCACGACCAACAACAATCCACAGGCAACAATAACACCTAAGCTGATTAGAATATCTCTCAAAATCTATCCTCCTATTCAATGTTTGATTAACGCCACAGCTTATTTTCTAGATCCCGCACTTGACGTTCCAACCTATCAATGCGCCCCCGCAATTCATCCACTTCCGTTTGCCGAGGCACACCTAACTCCTGCAACAGATGCCGTAGCTGTCGTTCCATGTTGACTTCAAAGTTACCTTGTTCCGATTTGATCTGCTGCACCATATCATCAACGAATCCTTGGGCTTGCTCTGGATTAATTTTTCCATCTTTGACCCATTCATCGCTAACTTCTCGTAGTTTGTCTGCAACCATTGACGTTGTGCCTACACCAACCATCAATAACTGCTTCAGCCAATCTCTATTATCCATACGCTGTTCCTGTAACTCGGTGCTAACCCCAGGATAGGGGAAGGGAGGTTGATTCCAACCCCCAGTTCCATTTTGTGCTATCTTGCCCACAACTGCTGCCGTATTTACCCGCCCTAAAGCGAGAAGCAGGGGCAGAAAAACAACTATCTTTGACTTGACTTGGTATGATTCAACCGTTTGCACAGTAACCGATCAAGCATTTTATATGGTAATTGAGTATCTTAAAATTAGAGTCTCGCCCGAACTTCGGGAAACCTTTATTCAGAAAGATGCCGAAATCTGGACATCGATGCTGGCTCGCTGTCCGGGATTTATCAGCAAAGAAGTCTGGATTGAACCAGAAACACCCACCGAAGTCATCCTGATCATTCGTTGGACAAGCCGTGAACAGTGGAAAGCTATTCCACAAGAGCAGTTGGAGGGAACCCAAAAGCAGTTCGAGCAGGAGTTTGGCAAAGATTATCAGATGATTCAGGCGAGTGAATATCAAGTGAGAAAATTCCCCCAAACACCCAGCTAACGTTAGACCTGATGCCCAATTGTCCCCGTTGCCATCAATCTATCAGTAATCGAGAAATTACTTGTCCTCATTGTGGCATGATTCTCAAAGCCTACGGTCATCCGGGTATTACCTTACACCGAGCCGTGGAACAGGAGTATTTGTGTCAAACCTGTCTCTATCATGTTGATGATACTTGTACGTTTCCTCAACGTCCTTATGCTAAGGAATGTACCCTTTACACGGATAAAGACCAGTCTCCGCTCGAACCTGAGTCGATTTATCTGCCGCGTCGTACTCTCTTACAAGCGGCAAAATTGTGGTGTCAGCGTCACCCAGCCGTAGTCGGGTTACTGGGATTGCTTGCCGTCAGTGTCCTGTTTACGTTACTCTCTAACTCCTGATCCGGAATATCCGATTCTTGTCCCATCCGAATCGTCATGTTTATTCGCCCGTTGTGCCAATTGAAATCGGTGCAAAATTAGGTCACCGTCGCTGCTGTCTCGTCCGTCTCTGTTGTTTGTAAGTTGTCTTCTGTTGTCAGTAAATAAACTACCCAGACCTTCTAAGAGCTGAGGTCTGGGTTTTTAGTAGCCCGCTCAGTCATCGAACAAGCTAAGACTTCGGCGTGAGCGCTCAGTCGAACGCTGAACATACTCGATAGTTCGGCTTAGCTTGCACGATAACCCCGTGCCTCCAGGCTGGTTTATAGACAGCCCCACAAGTGCAATATTATTGGCTCCATTAAAGTCGGCATCTCCATGCCAACCACAATGCCCACATTTGAAAGTCTTGCCACTACGGTAAGACTTTCCTTTTACCGGGTGAATGTGTAAGCAGTTGTGACACATTTGGGAAGTATAGGCAGGGGGGATTGGGACAACTCGAACACCAGCGCCAATAGCTTTGTACTCAATGAACATTCGCAGTTGGTAGAATGCCCATGAATTTGAGCGTCTACGTTCCGTCTTGCTTCTGGGTTGCTCGTTGGTTCTCTCCCTAATTCCCGTAAGGTCTTCTATAGCAATAGAGGCACTATACTCAACTGCTCGTCTGACCACTGATTTGGAGATGTTGTGATTAAGCCATTGCTGGTAGCGTCTTTCCCGTCCCGACAGCCGTTTCAAGACTTCTCGACATCTGCGCCGAGTCGTCCTCGTGCCTTTCGAGGCTTTCTTCTGGAGAGACGCCCTAACTTGATAAAACTTATCTCGTACTGACTGAATGTGCAAACCGTCCCACTTTTTGCCCTCTGATGTAACTGCAATGTCTCGGCGTCCCAAGTCGATACCTATCACCAAGTCTTTCACGGATGAGTCGGGAGCTTCGTCTTTAATTTGGATGTGCAGGTAGAACTGACCATCGCGATGCTTACACAGTTGAGCAGAAGTAGGGTTTCTCCCTTTGAGTTTTCCCCTTTGGTAATTCCCGGACTTCAGCTCAATTCGCTCTCTGCCGTGAACGGTAGCAAGGCTTACCGTCCAGTCTTGTTCTCGGAAGCGAAACAAGTCTTTGTCACAGTCCATGCTGCTTGGGGCAAATCTTTTAACAGGTTTACCTTTCTGCTTGGCTACCTTGCGATTAGCAGCTACACGCGCACAAGCCCTAACTGCCATGTTAGCCACCAGATTGAATTTTTTCTTGATGGTTTGGTAGACTAAGGACTGGATAGCAATTTTGTTGGTCAGCTTAGGGTTTGTGTTTTCGTTCACGTAGTTACAAGCGTCCGCAAACGCCTGAAGAGTTGCCTCTAAGAAGGCAACTTGTTCAGGAGAGGGCTGGAGCTTTACAACTATTGTGAGAACTTGTTTCATGGCTAAACTATACCACCTCATGGGATAGAAAGAGAGAGATTGAAAATACTTCGGGGATTGACCCCTCGCATTTTCCGCTATCCCCCTACCCCTTACTTCGTTGAAGGGGTAGCCCCTCGCGATTCGGGTGGTCTTCTGAAGGCTGCTCAATTGATTGGTCTTTTTCGGTACACACATCCAAATTAAACCAGAAGGTTGTACCAATTCCCACTTCACTAACTAAATAAACTCGGCTGTGATGTTTTTCAACAATATTGCGGACAATGGAAAGCCCTAAACCTGTTCCTTCTAGGGTATGAACTCGATTCTCGACGCGGAAAAATCGATCAAAAATGTTTTCTTGATCCTCCCAATCAATCCCAATACCTGTATCAGAAATTTCCACCCGAACTTGGGGAATTTCATCCGGATGATTGGGATTGGGATTGGCTTCTAGGGGATAGGCTCGAATCACTACTCGTCCCCCGGATTCTGTGAATTTCAGTGCGTTGCCTACTAAGTTATCAAAGACTTGCAGCAATAAGTCATAATGCCCTAACACGGGAGGCAATTTAGGCGAAATTTCCTGTACCAGTTCAATCCCTTTATCCCGGGCATTAAGCTGGTAGGTGCGGAGGGTTTGCTCCACGGGTCCTGCAATATCTACGGGTTCAAAGTGATAAATGCGGCAAGATGTCTCCAGTCTGGACAAATCTAAAACATCATTAACCAGACGAGTTAAACGGTCCGTTTCTCGATTCGCCGTTTCCAGAAATTCTTGCCGTTCTACCTCGCTCAAGTCTTCGCCGTATTCGTGTAGGGTTTCGATGAATGATTTGATGTTAAATAACGGCGTTCTCAGTTCGTGAGAAACATTGCTAATGAACTGACTCTTTGCCTCATTCAGTTCAACCTCACGGGTAATATCCTGCACCGTCATGGCAATACCTTTAATGCTCTCGCGGTATTGGTCAAACACCCGCGTCAGCAGAATCCGAACAGTACGCAGTGTGGGTTCAGTCAGGGTAATTCGGAATTCCTCCCCTTCCCGTTCCGCCGCCGTTTCGCCGCCAGCAATTTGATAGAGTGGTCGCGTCAGTTCTAGGGTGACGGCTGTCGGGAGATGATGCAGCACGTTTTCACCAACCAGGGTATGACCATCCCAGCCAAAAATACGCCGTGCGGTTGGGTTGACCAAAATCACGTTCAATGTGGTATCGAGCAATACAGCACCATCTGCGATCGTAGATACCAAGGTTTCCAGTTTGGCTTTTTCTGCGGTTAATTCCTCAATATTTTGTTCTTCATAACGCTCTAAGCGTTCTGCCATTTCGTTGAAGCTGGAAATCAGTTCTCCCAGTTCTCCACCCAGGGGTAAGTCAATGCGCTGCTTGAAGTTCCCTGCAGCAATATTTTTCACACCCGTGAGCAGCTCTTTAATCGGTTGGGTAATCGTCAACGCATTAAATACGGCGCCCAGAATCACCATCACCCAAATTGAGATAAACACAGCAATGGTGACATCTCTAGTTAAATTCGAGGAGGCGACAACCGTGGGATTGGGGTTAATGCCAATGGCTAAAACGCCGAGATAGTTCCCTTCATGGGTGAGGGGGACAAAAACATCCGTCACTTCCCCGTCTGGGGTGACATGCTGCCGAACCATCGGTAGGTCAGAGTTTTTGGCGTAGTCTTCGGGAAGCTGAATCCGGCGTCGAATGGAGAGAGAATTGTGGACTTCCGATTCAGAAAAGGGGATGCCAAAGAAAATTCTGCCATCCTCATCCGCGTAAATCATATAGCGCACACTAGAGGTACTGCTATAAAAACGGTGAGAAAAGCGAGCGACTTCGGTGAGATTGTTTTCGGCAATCTGAGGGGCGACATTCGCCGCCAGCAGTAGACCCAAATCCCGACCAAAACGAGTGTCGTTCACCCGGGCGTCTTGTTGAATCGTATTGACCGCCCAAAAGGTCAAGCCACTCATAATCAGGGAGACGGCTAAGGTCGCCGCCGCCATTAATCGGGTCTGGAGAGTAAACTCCGACCACCATCGTCCCAGTATCTCTCGGAAGGTTTTCAACAAAGCCAGCAAAATTGGTTGATCAGCAGTGAACGGAAACGTTCTCTTAACTTATCTTAATTCTCTCAAACATTGAGGCGTTGAGCAAGGAGAGGGGGATGGGGAGCTGAGAGGAATGGGGAGCTGGGGAAGCTGGGGGAGCTGGGGAAGCTGGGGGAGCTGAGGGAGCTGAGGGAGCTGAGGGAGCTGGGAAAGTTATAGCACTGAGCGCTTGTATGTTTACACATTAGAAATGGAGGCTTTATCAGGAGGCTTTTAGATCACTTGTACTGTAACTACGCTAGAGCGCACTGCTATAACTCAAAACTCTACCTTACCTGTTCCCTGTTCCCTGTTCCCTGTTCCCTATTCCTGACAAATGACGAATGACGAATTAGGTTTGGGTGACGCGATGACCGATATCTTTACGATAGTACATTCCCTCAAACTCAATACAGTCTATCGCCCGATAGGTGGCTGCGATCGCACCCTCTAATGTTTCCCCGGTTGCTGTCACCGCTAAGACGCGCCCGCCATCAGTTAGCATCTGTTCCTTTTTAAACTGAGTTCCGGCACAAAACACCGTAGTTCCCCGTTCCTGGGCTTGTTCAATCCCATTAATAACATGACCCTTCTGATACGCCCCCGGATACCCTTGCGCCGCCGCCACCACACAAGCCGCCGCCCCAGGATGCCAGCTAATTGGGGGCAATTCTGCCAGTTTCCGCCCGGTACAAGCCAAGAGTAACTCGTGCAGGGGCGTTTCAAGTAACGGTAAAATCGCTTGAGTTTCTGGATCACCAAAGCGACAATTAAACTCCAGAACCGTGGGATCACCTTGAGGCGTAATCATTAATCCGGCGTAGAGAACACCGCGATAGTCAATTCCTCGTTCCTGCAACGCCTGAACTGTGGGTTGGAGAATATCTTGTTCAATCCGTGCCATCAAGCTAGGATTCACCAGGGGAGAGGGAGCAAACGCGCCCATTCCTCCCGTATTCAAACCCGTATCGCCTTCACCAATCCGTTTATGATCTTGAGCGGGTAATAAGGGACGAATTGTGATGCCATCGGTTAGTGCTAAGACGGAAACTTCTTGACCCGTGACACATTCTTCGATGACCACAGCATTAAACTTATGCTTAAACAGAAACTCAACCGCCGCCACCGCTTCTTCAATGGTTTGAGCCACTGTGACACCTTTTCCGGCTGCCAAACCATCTGCCTTGACGACAATTGGGGCAGCTTGCTGTTTCAGATAGGCGATCGCTTCATCCTTGTCGGCAAACATAGCAAACCCAGGAGTGGGAACGCCAGCCGACTGCATCAAGGTTTTTGCCCAAGCCTTACTCGATTCAATTTGGGCACCTGCTTGAGTGGGACCAAAAACCACCAAGTTTTGACGACGTAGGTAGTCCGTAATCCCCAACGCTAGAGGGAGTTCCGGACCCACAACCACTAACGAAATATTATGAACTAAAGCAAACCGAGCAATTCCGGCAAAATCATCCACTCGTAAAGACAGATTCTGACACTGTGGATTTGTCGCTGTACCCCCATTGCCAGGAACACAGATTACTTGTTTAATGCGTTGAGATTGCAACATTTTCCAGGCGAGGGCGTGTTCGCGTCCCCCATTGCCAACCACCAAAATCTTCACGTTAGCCTCGCGCTCCCGAAGAAATGAACGTTAAAGTAGACACTGCTATAAAGCAGGGGGTACATCGGCTTGCGCTGTACCTATGAGTGTGTGAGTTGAGCAAATGTTCTCCATTATGCCATGGGATGTCCCCTGATGAGGTGTAGGGGAGATGGGGGAGATGGGGGAGATGGGGGAGCTGGGGGAAGCTGGGGAAGCTGGGGAAGCTGGGGGAGCGGGGGAAGACGGTGAATAAGCTGTTGGGCATTTAAACCTTAATGTCAATAAGGGTACAAGCCTTGTAGTGCGTTTAGCGAAGCCATGCCGCAGGCTTTGCATCTTGCCCGCTACTAATACCCAATTTAAATGCATAACAGCTTATGACGAATGACAAATGACGAATAACTATCCTTTTTGCTGTTGATAGCGCTGTTTAAATTCTTTCTGTCGCTTTTTGTGATCCACGATGGGTTCAGGATAGCCACAACTCGAACATTCATCTGAGGAAATTTTACCCGTCACCAAGTCTTTAGTATCCAGTGAACTCAACTCCGGTAACCATTGACGAATATACTCCCCATCCGGGTCATATTTTTGTGCCTGACTTGCTGGATTAAAAATTCGTAAAGGTTTCGGGTCCATTCCACTGGACGCACTCCATTGCCAGCCACCATTATTAGCCGCCAAGTCACCGTCATATAATTTTTGCATGAAATACGTTTCACCCCATTGCCAATTAATAATTAGGTCTTTCGTTAAAAAGCTGGCAACAATCATCCGACAACGGTTATGCATCCATCCTGTTTGATTTAATTGGCGCATGGCAGCATCAACAATCGGATAACCTGTTCTGCCTTCACACCAGGCTTGAAACAGGGTTTGATTATTGTCCCAGGGGAAATTTTCAAAGGTATCGCGATAGGGTCCGGAGGCTAATTCAGGAAAGAAATAAAGGGCGTGTTGATAGAATTCTCGCCAAGCTAATTCCTGTTGCCAGGTTTGAATACCATCACGAGTTTCATCGCTACGGCTACGTTCTATCGCTGTTTGTGTCGCTTGCCAAACTGTGCGAATTCCGATCGCCCCAAATTTGAGGGCGGCGCTGAGTCGGGATGTACCATCAATGGCGGGGAGATTGCGTTGGTGTTGGTAGTCGTCAATGGCGCGATCGCAAAATTCCTCTAGTCTCTGTTTGGCGGCTTTTTCTCCCGGTTCCAGCATCAGTGAATTGTCCCAGGTAAACCCTAATTCTTTAGCGGTAGGTAACTCCATTACGCCAACTTTCTTAACCACATCCTGTTCTGTTTCGGTAAGTCCTTCCCCATTTTTTAAGGATTCAGCGGGGGCGGCTTTGGCTTGGTCTTTCCAGTTTTTCCAGAATGGGGTATAAACTTTGTAAGGATTGCCGGAATTGGTGCGAATTTCTCCGGGGGCATGTAAGAGTTGATCCCAGAATGATTCAACCGCAATTCCTTTTTCTTCTAGGGCATCTTGTACCGTGCGATCGCGCGTTCGGGCATAGGGTTCCACATCCCGATTCCAGACTACCGCTTTGGCGTTGAGAGTGTCAGCTAGGGTGGGAATTCCTTGACTAGGGTTTTGATGCAGGATTAACAATTGACTCCCCGCTTCAGCGTAGCGTTGTTGTAACTCCTGCAAGCAGCCCATCATGTACGTGACTCGTGCTGGGGCGATATCATCGCGTTCTAAGATATCTGGGTCAAGACAAAAGACTCCTATCACCTTCTGGCTTTTTTGACAAGCCGCAGCCAGACCAATATTATCAGAAATTCGTAAATCACGGCGATGCCAGAAGAGAATCAGATCAGTCATGAATGATGAGTTTTGAATTGGTAGGGGTGGGTTTAGCCTTTCTGGTTTCGCTGTCGATTATAACGTTTATTCAAAACCCGCCCTCCGGGTTAATCAATCAAGTACATTCAAATGGACTCCAATTCTTATCCAGTCAGCTAAAGCTGACTTTCGCTGTTAGCCTTGTGTTTAAACCCAAGGCGTTTTAACGCTTGTGGGTCAGTGTTAGGATAAAGTAAACGTCTTACAGGTAGTGTGGTTTCAAATGATTCAAATCCTACCAAAATCACTAACATTTGACGAGTTTGTTGCTGAATACGGAGATCATCCTCGCTATGAACTAATTGATGGAGAATTAGTTGACATGGAGCTAACAGGTTCGCATGAACAGGTAACGGGCTTTATTAACATGCAGTTGAACTTAGCCATCGCTCATCTTAAGCAACCCTACTTTATCCCGATGCGATGTCTGATTAAACCCTAAGGCTAGTGTGTTAGATTAGCCGTAATCCATGAATTTCGCTAGTCGTATTTATATCAACGCCAGGAAACCCAACAAAATAGGGCTAAAGCCCTGACTACGAACCCAATCATCAAGCACCAAATTAAGATAATATCTTTTCCGTTCAGTAGAGACGTTGCATGCAACGTCTCTACAATGTTTGCCACACAACCCTATTTTTCAACATAACCAATAGCTCCCCTCTCCCCCGGTGGGAGAGGGGCTGGGGGTGAGGGGGTTGTTGCTTAAGTTGACACGTATGACTGACGTGCGCCCCTATGGTTTTCCGGATATCTTCAACAATAATTAATCCACTATTGCTGCAAAAACGGACGCGCTAGGTAAAAGCTACAAATCGATTTAGCGTCAACCGTATCCCCCCCATGAATTGCTTTTTCTAATTGTTCGGGTGTCATCAACACCGTTTCTAAATCTTCATCCGCATCCAATCCTGGCGGTGTCTCCAATTTCTCTAAATCTTGTGCCAGAAATGCGTAAATATATTCATCAGAATACCCGGGTGCTAAGGGAAAAGTCCCCAAAGATTGCCAACGGTGCGCCCGATATCCGATTTCTTCTTGGATTTCCCGTTGGATTGTGGTTTCGGGATCTTCCAAGGGTTCCACTGTACCCGCCGGAAACTCTAATAACCGCCGTTGTACCGTAAACCGATATTGACGCACAAGTACCAGTTTCCCATCTCGGGTAACAGGAACCGCTAGCGCCCCACCAGGGTGACGAACGCATTCCCAGTCGCCTTTAGCTTGGTTGGGAAGACGCAGGTGATTAACTTCAAAGTTAAATTTGCGTCCCTGATAAACAAAGCGTTGTCTGAGTAGTTGAGGGGGTTCTTTACCTTGAGGCATGTCTAACTATACGGGGTGAACTCCAGAACAGTCTACCCTTTGTACGAGTTGTGCGATCGCACATCCGGATGTTGGTTCGATCCAGTCGGGGGCAATTTCGGCTAAAGGAACCAGGACAAAGGCTCGTTCACTCATCCGGGGGTGGGGGATTTTTAGGGTAGGAGTGTTTATTATTAAATTATCGAATAATAAGATATCTAAGTCTAGGGTTCTCGGTCCCCAACTTTCTCCCCGTTCTCGCCCGAACTGTTTTTCGATGCTGAGAAGGGTTTGTAATAAATCGTGGGGGGTTAGCTGTACCTCTAGAATCACACAACCATTGAGATAATCTGGCTGCGGTGGACCAACGGGGGCGGTTCGATACCAGCTAGATTGAGATGTGACCGTGATACCGGGAGTTTTCGCTAACATGACTATAGCCGCCTCTAGGATGGCACGGGAATCCCCCAAATTGCTGCCTAGTGCGATCGCAGATGGTTGAGAGTGTAACACGATACGCCCCTGCTGTTAAGTTTATAGATTACCAGAGAATCGACAAAATTTTTGCCGCGATCGGATAAATTAATGCACGAAGAACAAATCCTCGGTCTTTGGTTAGCGGGTCCCAAGGGAACCGTTTATTCCCTAGCAATGAGTCCCGATGGCAAAACTTTAATTAGTGGTGGCGGTGATACAATTGTGCGCGTCTGGGATTTAAGCAATGGAGAGGAACTCTCCTGTTTTAGAGGTCATTCTGACTGGGTGCATGGAGTAGCCATTAGTCCAGATGGTCAAACTTTGGTGAGTGGGAGTTTTGATCGCACATTGAAAGGGTGGAACCTGAAAAATGGGGAGGAATTATACACCCTAGAAGGTCATTCGGATCGAATATATTGTGTAACGATTAGTCCTGACGGACAACGAATTTATAGCGGTAGCCAGGATACTACGATTAAAGTTTGGGGAATAAAATAAGGAATGCGAAAGATAGGCAAAATGAGGGTAGTCTAGATGTAGCAGATTAAATCTGGAATATCTAGTCAGGGCGGGTTTTGAGGCAAGGTTATCATTAATAACGAAACTTCCTAAACCCCTCCCTACAGACGTACATTAAAACTATGTATTTGAGCCAAGCAAATGCTATAGCAATCCTAAATAGGATGCAACAAGTGAACGGTTTGAAACCCAGGTATAGCAAGGGTTCCAGTTTTGAAAATTGCCACAACCTAAATAGGATTGCTATATTGCCTAATCACCAATCACCAATGATAGTAATTGCTAGTATTGCTGCCCAAAAAACACTCACAATGACGGGGAAGGTCTGCGATGACGATCTTGATTCTGATCCAGATTCTGTTTCCCCTCGTGTTGATTGGGTGGTTGGCTTTTTTGCAGCCCCGCAATCTGCTGGGGATGGGGGTTCAAGCTCTGGTGACGGCGATTGCCCTGGTTGCGATCGCCCGGATGGGTATCTGGGTCTTTCCGCCCTGGTGGACACCCTATCTCTATGGGGTACTGTTTTTGCTGGCGTTGGGGCTGGGGGTGACGAAGCATCAGCCAAAGCATCGGATGCCCTTAAGCTGGCCGGGGTGGGTGATGGTGGTGGGCTGCGTGGCCTTTGGTGTGTATGTTGGCAATGAGGCGGTTCGCAGTTGGGCGGGGCCGTTTCCTGCGGCTGCATCTGCTGTTGACCTCACCTTTCCGCTGCGGGGTGGCCATTTTCTGATCGTCAATGGCGGTAGTAATATTCGCATTAATGCCCACCTGAAAACTTTGGATAAGTCAGTGCCGCGTTTTCAAGCCTATCGGGGCCAAAGTTACGGCACCGATATCATTCAGGTGAATCGGTGGGGGCTGCGATCGCGCGGCATCAGCCCTAAGCAGCCTGGGGCGTACTTGATCTACGGCGCGCCGGTGTTCGCTCCCTGTGCAGGCCAGGTGGTGCAGGCGATCGATGGCCTCCCAGATATGATCATCCCAGAGACTGATCAGGTCAACCGGGCTGGAAATCATGTGATTTTGCGGTGCGGCGAGGCCGAGGTCATCCTGGCCCATTTTCGCCCCCAGAGTCTGTTGGTGCAGTCGGGCATGGCCGTTGCCGTCGGGGATGCCATTGCCGAGGTTGGCAATTCTGGGGCCAGCGGCGAACCCCACCTTCATATTCACGCCCAGCGACCGGGAACTTTAGCCATGCCCCTGTCAGGCGACCCATTGCCAGTTCGCTTCAATAGCCGTTTTCTCATTCGCAGCGATCGCGTAACCACGCCACCTCCGGAGAATGCTGGTGTTTTCAGATAGAGGATCGGGGTATTACCATTCTTCCGGACTTATTACGGCGATGCCTGGTGGTTGACCCCGACGATCGCCATCTCTAATTCTCAATTAAGGAAACCGATCCAGAAAAACTCATGGTTTACCTACCTTTGATTAGCATATTTTTATTGGTTGGCCCGGCGATCGCCACAATCGCATTTTTCCGACGGCTTTCGACCCGTTGGCACTTGTTTTTGTTGAGCCTCTGCATCTTCTACGGAATTTCTCCATTGCTCCTGACTTGGGGCGCATTTGGTTTGGCTAAACGCTTCGGTTGCTCGGCAGAGGCGATCCGCTTTCGCTGTCCTTCCCCAGTTTGGTTGGGAGACGTTATTTCTGGGCTGGCGATGGCGCACTGGCTGGCAATTTTTGCCATTCCATCAGCGATTTTAGGCGCGATCGGGCTGCTGATTTCTGGGATTTTACAGTATAAGCGATCACGAAATACAGGCGGCACTCCGGGAGAAACCCCCGCTGCTTTTTACCGGAGTCGCCGCCACAAAGTCATTGCAGGCATCTGTTCAGCTCTCGCTCAGCGTTGGCATCAGTCCCTTTCAGGAATCCGAATTGTCACGGTTGTTTTAGCGATCGTCATCCCTGGATTTATTTTTCTGTACTTGTGGTGTTGGTTGGCGTTCCCAATCGAGCCGCGATTACAGCAACAAGTCTACGTCAAAGGAGATAGTGGAAAATGAGAAAACATCCTCTTACCTGGTTTTATATCCTGGCCTTTGGTATGTCATGGATTGGCATGGTATCAGTGGTCTTAACCTCGCGAGATATTGCCCCACTTTACCGCACTTACTTCCTAGTTCTTTCCATCTTTTATGCCATTGGCCCTGCACTTGCGGCTGTGATTGTGGCACAGGTGGCGTATGGGAAAACAGGGGTAAAAGAATTGGATAAGGGGCTTATTAAATGGCGGGTTGGTCTAGTCTGGTACATCGTAGTGCTGCTGGGGCCTGTTGTTCTTCTCATTACGGCACAAGTTGTCACAAAATTACTTAGATTACCCGTAACAATCGCAGTACCACAAAGCAATTTATCTTTTTTTGCTTTCGTGATTAATTTCTTAGCAACTACCTGTGAAGAAATTGGGTGGCGTGGCTTCGCATTGCCACGATTGCAGAAACAATATAATGCCTTAACTGCCACCCTCATAGTGGGCATGTTGTGGGGTTTATGGCATTTGCCGCTTATCTTTTTGGTAGGCCAACCGATGTCCGAGTTTCCTTTCCTCTGGTTCATCATAATCGTGACCAATGCTTTTATCTATACCTGGATTTATAACAGTACTAAAGGCAGTATCTTGCTTGTGGCGCTTTTTCATGGTGCTCTAAACATAGCTCCAAACATATTTAGCGCATTTATACCTGGGGTATCCCCTATCGTGGATGCTCTCGTCAATTGTGTGGTGGTCATCATCCTGATTGCAGTGTTTGGGAAAACGAATCTCTCGCACCGCAAACGGGTTTATGTTGACTAATAATGGGGCAATGACACATCACAGTAAATTAGGCTTTAATCCGCGCCTTTTGGCATTCTTTGCCTTGACATTTGCCTGGTCTTGGGCCTGCTGGCTGCTGTCTTCGGTGGTCAGACCTCCGTTGCCTGCTGTTGGGAGCATGTTGATTATCGCGGGGGGTTTTGGCCCCGGCATCGCAGCAATCGCGGTAGTGAGGTATTCCAGTGGACAGGAAGGGCTGCATCGTTGGCTCAGGCGATCGCTGCAATGGCGAGTGGGTTGGCGTTGGCTGGCTCTCTCGTTTTTTTTGCCTCTGGCAGTCGTGGGACTGGCCGCCGCTGGGCACATCGCCTTGGGCGGCACGATCGCCCCGTCTCCTGCATCCGGGCATGTACTTTTAGCCGTGGTGAACTTTGGCCTGATACTGGTGCTGGGCGGCCCACTGGGCGAGGAATTTGGCTGGCGGGGTTATGCCTTGCCTGTTTTGCAAGAGCGCTATAGCTGGCGCGTGGCTAGCCTTTTCTTGGGTGGGGTGTGGGGCATCTGGCATCTGCCGCTGTTTTATATGGCCGACACGACGCAAAGCCACCTCCCCTTTGGCCTATTTATGATGAGTACGGTGGCCCTGTCGGTGCTGTTTGCGTGGCTGTTCAACCACACTCAGGGCAGTGTGTTGCCCGCCCTCGTGCTGCATACTGCGGTCAATGCTTGGGGGTGGGTCATACCGGTCATGGTGATGCCGGATGGGAGTAATCTACGACCCTATGGGCTGGCAGTGGGATTGCTGGTGGCGATCGCCCTAGGTCTATTGTGCGATAAGAAACTCCATCTGTCCCTGCGATCGCGCTGAAGTCAAAATCAGGTTCAGCCATGTTTCATGTTGGCGGGGGGGCGATAGCGGTTTGGGAAACGCCTCAATCAACTCTGGGCGCTGGATTATTTGCCACACCAGTGACCTCGGGATTATTGAAACAAAACCAAACTTGGCGATCATCGCCCCGAAATCTGGGTAACTGTTTGGCGGCGGCTTCATCAACATTTAAACCTTAATATCAATTAATGGCGAAAGCCGTGTAGTGCGTTTAGCGAAGCCATGCCGCAGGCTTTGCATCTTGCTCGCTACTAATACCCAATTTAAATGCATGACAGCTTAAGAAATACTTTCTGACCCAAGGCTTTGGGGAGAGGGCAACTCAGTTTATTCAGTGGATTGCTATTGTTAATTTATGCAAGCGATAGCCAAGCCAAGCCTTGACAAACAGGATTTCGACAGCATTTATCTATCAATCTCTGAATCGATAACGCTACACTATCGATCATGACCCATATTCCTTAAACTGATGAGCCTGTGTATCAATCCCAAGTGTCAGAATTCCGATAATCCCGATAATCTGCTCTATTGCCAAAGTTGTCAGTCTGAATTGCTATTGGAGGGACGTTATCGGGTTATAAGTCTCTTGGTTGAAAGTGTCACGGATAATAAAGTGCGATCGCGTTCGCGAAGCGTGTCCGCAGCCCACAAGCGTGTCCGATAGGACGTATCGCATCTAATTCTATCATGAACCTTCCGGCACGTTACTGACGAATTCTGCCAGGGTTTGTGCCGTTAAAGCCACCACTACCAAATCCTCTAATTGATTGACTTCAAGTAACTGTAAACGTGGCTCAAGATCTGGTGGAATCTGGTCAAAGCGAGTAGCAATAATACGCAATAATTGTCGTAATGTTCCTTGTTGAAGTCCTTGCTGTTGAGCCGCTTCCACTTGCTGTTGAGCGGCTTCTTCGGGTAGGGGAACAAGATTACCATCTTGATCATAAAATCGTAACCAAACCGCCGTCTCTCGGTCTATAGTTCCGTGCCAAGTTCCCAACCATAACCCCAATGTCTGACACCACAGCCAACCCTGTTCATTGGGAACTAACGGTTGATACTTTTGAGACGCATCCAAATGCCAACCCTGTAAGGAATTGGGGTCAAAGGGATTAAACACAAAGTAATCCGGTGTTCTAAAAATGCGCTCATAAATATCTTTCTTAGTCCCCGTATCCATAGCCGCTGTAGAAGGAGACATTAATTCAACTATTACATCAGGATAACGTCCTCCTTCTTCCCACACGACCCAACCTTGCCGTTCAGTCGTCCCATCAACATTTAATACAGCAAAGAAATCAGGTCCTCTAAAATCTCGGTTCCGCGCCTGTTCACTGCTGTAATAGATAAACATATTGCCGCTAGTGAAAAAATCATTGCGGTCAAGATAGGCTTGCTGCAATGATCGAATCAGGACATTTATAGCAATACGGTGACGATTACTTTCCAACGGTTCTCCATCATCAAAGATTAAGTCAGTTGGCGGCATAGATGGTTCCCAGCCTACCACAGTTGGGGATGTTGTCTCTTGGGTTGCCAAGTTTGACATGATCAGCGTCTCTCTCCACTAAGGTGCTTTTTTCCAGATCCCTAAACGTATCTTAACAAAAGCGCGATCGCTAACACTCCCTTTACTGATTGTCTTTATTAATCGGTTATAGTCATTGAGAACGAAAAAATCAATTAGGTTCGTAGTAAAAGCTTTTATTCCTAGATTTTGTGAGGTAACAGGTGTCAACACAACCCACAACCTATTCCATTCTTGTATGTAGGGGCGCAAGGCTTGCGCCCCATGTCACGCCAAGATATTTATATCCATTGTCATGATTCCCACTCAGATTTATTGTGATAAAATTTACTAATTATGGTTCAAATCATCCAAGCTCAAACTTTGAACATCATCGACCTTGAACAAAAATTCGGTTTAACCCAAGCCGATGATGACCAATTTTTTTCAGAGTGGTACGAGAATCTCCCGGACATTTTTGACTTAGAAAAACAAGTTCTAGACCAAGAGGAAGTTGTACGCGATCGCCTGGATATTATGGTCTTAAAAGACCATTTGTGGTTACTTGTAATTGAGTCAAAAAATGCTGGCTTATCACTTCTAAATGGTATAAGTTTTCATGCATTTAAATTGGGAATGGGTAGCGAGCAAGATGCAAAGCCTGCGGCATGGCTTCGCTTAACGCACTACAAGGATTTCGCCCTTATTGATATTAAGGTTTAAATGCCGAACAGCTTACCTAAAGCCCTAGCTTATATGGTGGCAAACTCTCGTCCTGATCAACCGATTTTTGGGTTAGTGACGAATGGGAGTGAATTGGTATTTGTTAAACTCGTTCAACAAAACACATCTAAGTATGCCTTATCTGAAACATTCAGCCTATTGAAACGAGAAAATGAACTCTATAAGCTATGTAAACACCTCTCAAACCCTTACAAATGACAAAATGACGATCACCGCCCTTAACTTTAACTGTCCCTACCGACTTACTCACTATGTCTCATCGTCCCATTTACCTTGACAACCACGCCACCACCCCCATGGATGAACGGGTGCTAGAGGCGATGCTACCTTATTTTAGAGAACATTTCGGCAATCCTTCCAGTATCAGCCACGCTTATGGTTGGGAAGCAGAAGCAGCGGTCAAACAAGCACGACAAACCCTTGCTGACGCTATCCACGCCACACCAAAGGAAATTGTCTTCACCAGTGGCGCCACAGAAGCGAATAATCTAGCGATTAAAGGGGTGGCTGAAGCCTATTTCAGTAAAGGGCGTCATATCATTACCATCCAAACTGAACATCCAGCCGTGCTTGATCCCTGTACCTATTTACAAGACTTAGGATTTGAGGTCACATTTTTGCCTGTTCAAGGGGATGGACTCGTCAACCTAACCCAGCTTGAAAAAGCGATTCGTTCCGATACGATTTTAGTCTCGGTGATGGCTGCCAATAACGAAATTGGCGTATTACAACCCCTGGCTGAAATTGGAGAACTTTGTCACCAGCATCAGGTACTCTTCCATACCGACGCTGCCCAAGGGATTGGTAAAATTCCCGTGGATGTTCTAGATATGAATATTGACCTCATGTCCTTCACTGCCCATAAGCTATATGGTCCTAAGGGGATTGGGGCACTGTATGTTCGCCGCCGTAACCCGAAAGTGAAGTTAGCGTCACAAATTCAGGGAGGGGGACAGGAACGGGGACTCCGTTCGGGTACACTCTACACACCGCAAATCGTAGCTTTGCCAAAGCGGTGGAACTCGGATTAGCCGAACAAGCCTCTGAATCTCAACGCCTCCGCCAGTTACGGGAACACCTCTGGACTACCCTGTCTTCATTAGGGGGAATTCACCTGAATGGTCATCCTGAGCAGCGATTGTCAGGAAATCTTAATATTTCGGTTGAGGGAGTAGATGGTTCTGCCCTGCTGTTGGGATTACAGCCTGTTGTCGCCGTGTCATCGGGTTCAGCTTGTTCATCAAGCCACGTAGCCCCATCCCATGTCCTCTTGGCACTGGGACATTCAAAACCTTTAGCCCATGCCTCAATCCGGTTTGGCATGGGGCGCTTTAATACCAGAGAGGAAATTGATCAGGTTGCCCAACACGCGATCGCGACAATTGAGTCCTTGCGTCAAGCTCAAACCCCTAAAACGTCGATTCTGTAACCCGCGATAACCCCCTCACAGCTAAACTGATAGTCTTACCCGTTAACAATCAACAATCAAAGCAGTATAATGTAAAATTGAGGAAACAGTTGCGTACCTACAGTGACACTAGGTTCGATCTGTAGAAACTATCTCATAGATACTGTCCGCAACTGATTCACACTT
The DNA here is from genome assembly GCF_000155555.1 of Coleofasciculus chthonoplastes PCC 7420. Classification (GTDB taxonomy): domain Bacteria; phylum Cyanobacteriota; class Cyanobacteriia; order Cyanobacteriales; family Coleofasciculaceae; genus Coleofasciculus; species Coleofasciculus chthonoplastes_A. Next base: position 102,389 of record NZ_DS989857.1, on the reverse strand, counting down.
CCAGACTTTTGACTTGCACGTTACCAAACTCCAATGCTGACCCTTGGGCGAAGGGATATGACATTGGCTACCTGTAGCATTGGAGAAAAAGTAGATCCATGAGAGTGTCAGTAGTCTTCAGTCACTCCCCGATCACAATTTACGTTTTCTAAGTAAAGCTAAAGTTTTTGCTTTTCAGAATCATAAAGGGTAGCCAAAGTAAGAGTGACCGATCAATTTTAGGTATGCGATTTAAGATTTTTGGTGGAAAAGGTAACTCAGACAAGCATTCAAGCATTATTCAAGCTTGGCTCGTTTGCCTGTTCTCTAAACTAATCAGCTATCTAAAATTTCAACAAAGACCAAGCTTCAGTACTTGAGCGTACTGCCAAATTTTGAGGAAATTGAATGGCAAAGCAAATTATTATTGCAGAGCAATATCGTCTGGCTGCTGTCTTTTCAGAAGATCAAATCCAAGAACTTGTCGTTGCCACGGGCAGCCACCAAGTAGGTGATATTTATCTCGGCATTGTCGAAAATGTTTTACCCGGCATTGATGCCGCATTCGTCAATATCGGTGATGCCGAACGCAATGGATTTATTCATGTCACCGACTTGGGTCCGCTGCGACTTAAACGTCGCTCCGGGGCGATTACGGAACTGCTCACCCCGCAGCAAAAAGTCTTAGTCCAAGTGATGAAGGAGCCAACGGGCAATAAAGGTCCTCGGCTGACCGGAAATATCAGCTTACCGGGTCGTTATCTGGTGCTGATGCCTTATGGACGAGGGGTTAATTTATCCCGACGGATAAAGAACGAAAACGAACGTAATCGCCTCAGAGCCTTGGCTGTGCTGATTAAACCCGCTGGGATGGGATTATTGGTTCGCACAGAAGCCGAGGGCAGAGCGGAAGAAGCGATAATGGAGGATTTGGAGGCGCTGCAACGTCAGTGGGAAGCCATCCAGCAGGAGGCAACTTCGACCAGAGCGCCAGCTCTACTGAATCGCGATGATGATTTTATCCAACGAGTCCTCCGCGATATGTACACAGCGGATGTGAATCGGATTGTGGTTGATTCCAATACTGGGGTCAAACGGGTAAAACAGCAGTTAGTAAGCTGGAGTGGCGGTCGATCACCGGAAGGGGTTTTAATTGACCATCACCGCGATCGCCTCTCAATTCTCGATTATTTCCGAATTAATGCGGCGATTCGAGAAGCCTTAAAGCCACGAGTCGATCTGCCATCGGGAGGCTATATTATTATCCAACCGACGGAAGCGCTAACCGTTATTGATGTAAACTCCGGTTCCTTTACCCGTTCCGCCACGGCGCGAGAAACCGTCCTCTGGACTAACTGTGAAGCCGCGACGGAAATCGCCCGCCAATTGCGCCTACGTAATATTGCTGGCGTAATCATCGTGGACTTTATCGATATGGACTCGCGGCGAGACCAATTACAAGTTCTGGAACATTTCAACAAAGCGTTGAAAATGGACAAAGCCAGACCCCAAATCGCCCAATTGTCAGAACTGGGGTTAGTCGAACTCACCCGCAAGCGCCAAGGTCAAAATATTTACGAATTATTTGGTCGCACTTGTCCAAGCTGTGGTGGATTGGGACATCTGGTGCATCTTCCCGGTGAGCCAGAACCTCAAGTGCAGCAAGAGCCAGAGACTATTTCTCGCGTTGAAATCCCAGAAACCCCTGATCTTCCAGAACCTCTGGATATCCCTGGCTTTAATGAACCGGATGAACTTGAACTCAATCATCCAAGTTATCAAGAACGGGGAATCCCCAATGGCACTAATCGCCGCCGTCGCCGTCGCCGCCTGGAGGATGTAATCTCCAAGGATGAACCTGTAGCCAAGAGCAATGTTCGCCCAATTACCCTGTCCCAACGTTCCTCTGATGTGAGTGAAGACGTAGAGGGGATGAGGCGCGATACGACATCTGTTGAACGTCCCATCGTGTCAGACTCCAGTGAACGAGTGGGCAAACCCCAGCTCATTCGGTCGGTGGTAGAAATGGAACCGCCGGAAGTTATTCAGGTTGAGATGACGCCGGAAGAACAGGATGTTTATGCCTTGATGGGCATTTCACCATTAGTGCGGTTAGATAAGGAGATTAGAAATCCCCGATCAGTTATGGTTTCGGTGGTGCTTCCTGGAGAAGCTGAATCGGAGTCTTCTGACAATGACACCACTGACAATGACACCACTGACAATGACACCACTGACAATGACAATGACACCACTGACAATGACACCACTGACGATTCATGGGAGGATATGTCTCACCCATCAGAGGAGTCAGACTCAGAAGAGAGTTCAGACAAGGTACTGGTTACTTCTTCGGGAGTTGCCGCTGATGTTGATTTAGAATCATCGGCTGATTCAACCTCAACCAGCGAATCGGAAACAAAACCGCCTTTGATTCGTCGTCGTCGCCGCCGTTCTTCAGCAATGGAGAATGAGTAAGGGATAAAGGGGTTTCAAAAGCGGATTGGGTATCACCCCCCAAGTTAGGCTTCACCCCTAGCCCCTCTCCCACGCTTGGATACTGCTGGTCATTAGACCCCTCCCCAAACCCTTCCCCGAACCTCTCCTTAGCCCTCTCCTACAAGGAGAGGGAAGTGGAAGATTTTTTTCATTTGGAGGTACGGATACATACCTCAAGGCTTGCCAGTACTGGTTTTTACCTTAGGTTGAATGGCACTGAAATAAGCTATTTTGGATCACCGAAACCCTTGATATACCGTAGGGTGGGTTTCGACTTCGCTCAACCCACCAGCCAAAATTTCAGTATCATTCACTTTAAGTTGACTCTCAAGAATCCATGAAAATGGAAAATTCAGCTAACTATTGTCAACTACCGGAACTATCGGGCGATCGCAAATTGATTGCCGGAGTCGATGAAGTTGGGCGTGGCGCTTTATTTGGTCCGGTTGTAGCAGCAGCGGTTATTTTACCCGCATCGACTCTGCCCAATTTGGCTGGTTCTGGAATGAAAGATAGTAAACAATTAACTCGTCTACGACGCCAGAAATTGGCGCAAGAGATTCAAGAGTTAGCCGTCGATTGGAGTATTGGTTATGCCACCAGTACTGAAATCGACCAAATTAATATCTTACAAGCCTCTCTGTTGGCAATGAAACGGGCTGTGCTTAAGTTAAAAGTGCAGCCTGATTTATGTTTGATTGATGGGAGACAGGCATTGGTAGGCTTACCTGTACCCCAAAAAAGTCTGATTAAAGGAGATCAGCGATCGCTGGAAATCGCAGCGGCTAGCATTGTGGCGAAAGTCTGGCGTGATGATTTAGTTGGGCGTTTAGCGACGAAGTATCCCGATTATGACTTAGCCGCTAATAAGGGGTACGGAACCGAACGACATCGTTTAGCCCTTCAAGAGTTTGGTCCTTCGCCACAGCATCGCCGTTCGTTTCGTCCTTGTCAACTTGGGGATAGGGGATGAGGGAGTTGGGGTGTACAGGAGCGCAGGAGCAGGGGGAGCCATGTAGAGACGTGCCATGGCGCGTCTGGGAGATGGGAAAATGAGGAAGTTAACTCAAAACTCTACCTTAACTGTTCCCTGTTCCCTATTCCCTATTCCCTGTTCCCTGACAAATGACTAAATGGTGGGATTATCAGCGGGTGCAAGCTGCTGAGATTTAGGTTGAGCCAGGGTTTGATGATCTGCGTTAGCCCATTGACGATAATCTAAAAGCAGTTGATGCATTAATTTCTGCTTAATTCGCAGCAACACACTTTTGAGTAATCCATTTCCGGTTGTTTCAATAATGGGTTGGGGTGTCATCGATAGAGGAAAGGGAATATCCACCCGAACCTTTAAATCAGCCTTACCTTTAAGCCGAGTGGTGTTTTGCTGTTGCTCAGGATAGAGTTTTCCTTTGACCTCCAGGGTAAAGCGTTGATTGATGTAGTCTAATCCAGGAATGTCACAATCTACTGATCGCAGATGAACTGTACCGTTAACATCTGCCCAAACTTTGAGAATGACTCGCGGTTGAAAGGTTAACGACAGAAAATTTAATGGACGCATCTTTAGGCGAAACTGCTCTGGACTCAGTTGCTCGATCAGATTCGGATCAGCGATCGCGTGTACCAGGCGCTGAGGTTGACGTAAATAGTGCTGAATCGGGATGGGTTGTTCGGGTACGGCAAGTTCTACAGATTGGGATGCAGTAAACTGGCTGGTCATAGGGTGAGAGCAACGTTGGGTTTTGTCTAAGTTTCTTAAAGTTAATCTTACTTTAATAAAGTTTATTTACATAACTGGGGGAAATTTTTTAAGGTTATGGGGATGAGCGAGTCTCGTAAATGAGACTACAGCATGTAACTTAATCCTTACTCCGATTGTAGAAATTATGCTCGCCAACCGTTATCTTCCTATAGAAGACTTTCAGTTCCTCGATCAGAGCAATAGTTTAGTCCTAAGGACGGAAATTATTAAATCTCATTACTTAAAACAAATAAAGCATTAAATTCTAAACTAAAGCGCAGTTTATGTCAATTTCAATTGCCCATCTTGGACCACCAGGGACTTACGCAGAAGCGGCAGCATTAGCTTACTGTCGCACTCTTACCCGTGAATGTGATTCAAAAGCCTGGTTATGTCCTTATCCCAGCATTGCCCAAACTCTGCACGCCGTCGCCAAAGGGCAAGCGGATTTGGCGGTGGTGCCTGTGGAAAATTCCATTGAAGGCAGTGTCACGATTACATTGGATACGCTGTGGCAACTCGATCAACTACAAATTCAACAGGCATTGGTTTTGCCAATCCAACATGCCCTGTTATCACGGGCATCTCGTCTTCAGGCAATCCAAACCGTTTATTCTCATCCTCAAGCCCTTGCCCAATGTCAAGGGTGGCTAGAAAACAGTCTACCCTTGGTACAACTCGTACCCACCAATTCAACCACAGAAGCCTTACAGCATCTAGATACTGACTATACGGCAGGCGTGATCGCGTCTCAACGGGCGGCGATGCTTTATCAATTACCTATCCTGGCGGCGGCTATCAATGATTATCCAGACAACTGTACTCGTTTTTGGATTGTAGGTCAGCAATCGTCTCCTGGGGGTAGTCATACCTCCCTGGCTTTTAGCACGCCCGCCAATGTACCGGGAGCCTTAGTTAAACCTCTGCAAGCCTTTGCCCAACGAGAGATTAACCTGAGTCGGATTGAGTCTCGCCCGACGAAGCGATCGCTGGGTGAGTATCTTTTCTTTATTGATTTAGAAGCCAATGCCTCCACACCGTTGGTGCAAGAGGCACTCTCAGAAGCTGCCTCTCATACAGAAATTCTGAAAATTTTTGGCAGCTACAGCGTCATACCCATTGATTCAACTGCGCTGATTGAGAATTAAGCTTAACGTATCACGGAAGTCCCCACCCTCAATAGGCGGATTTTCGTAGCTGTCAGGAAAGAATGACGCCTATAGGGTGGGGATAGGGAGCGGATTGACGGAGGTACGGAGTCAATCAATAGATTTATTGGACTGGCAATCTATCTATCCAGTCTTCAATTAAATGCATCTTTAAGGACTGTACGGGCAGCCAAATGATTGCGCGTGGAGGTAAGTATTTCCGCTTCGCGTTCCAAACGGGCTGCTGTATCCTGCATTTCTAACAACGCTTGTTGTTCTGAGGCGACGCCGTAAAGATTGCCCGCTACCCAATACGATAGTTCTAAGGGCAGGTCTGGCAAGTCTTCGGGCAGCTCGATTTTCTGATCCGTCAGCTTGGCAGAAAGATGGACAACATCTCGCAGCAATTGCTCAACGGATGTGGAAATTTCTTTTAAGTCTTTTTGAGAGGGTTGATCCTCTATCCATTCCACTAATCCGACACGATAGGGTTTTTCTCGGACGTATTCTAAAACCCGAAATCGTTGCTGACCCAAGGTTAAGACTTTCATCCGATCATCAGGCAGACGCTGGAAATGTATGATTTCAGCGCAGCAGCCAACGGCGGCGGGTTGACCTTGCACCGGGTCCCACATTAATACCCCAAAACGCCGATCGCTCTCCAAAATCGTGTTCATCAGGATACGATAGCGAAATTCAAAGATATGGAGGGGCAGAGGACGTCCCGGAAATAGAACCACTTCTGGCAGTGGAAACAAAGGAAGTTCTCTAACAGCAATTGAGGAAGAGGATGCCATTGTGCCTTGGTGAAAAGGGTAACTGCGCTTCTTTACCTACTTTAACGGATTTTTTGGGGACAAGAAGCCACAAAATCCGTTAAAGCTGTACTAACTCATATCTTGTCCGGTTTTATGGCATGTCTATTACCTGTACTGATTTGGGCAAGAGCATTACCCTTCTACCCTCCTACCCTTCTCCTCTTCCACCTATAACTTCACTTCGATATCCACACCAGCCGGTAAATCCAGTTTCATCAGGGCGTCAATGGTTTTGGACGATGGCTGATAAATGTCAATAAGTCGCCGATGAGTACGGGTTTCAAAATGTTCCCGCGAATCTTTATCAACGTGGGGCGATCGCAAGACACAATAAATACGACGTTTGGTCGGCAAGGGAATTGGACCGACGGCGGCAGCATTGGTGCGATTTGCTGTATCCACAATCTTCTCGCATGAAGTGTCTAGTAATCGCCGATCAAATGCTTTAAGACGAATCCGAATTTTTTGCTGCTGAATCGTTGCCATTTTTTTGAGTTGTCTAGGTTCTGAAATAATTAGGAGTTGTGAAGTGTTGAGTGTTGAATGAATGTTCCCGAACTCAGAACTCAACACTCAGAATTCATAACGTTTTGCCAACACAGAGAATAAGGAGCAGAGAACAGCATCAGCCTCTCTGCTCCTACTCTTTGGAGTGAGAACAGTGCTACTTGAGGATTTTGGAGACAACACCTGCACCGATGGTGCGACCGCCTTCGCGAATGGCAAAGCGCATTCCTTGTTCAATCGCGATCGGGTTGATTAACTCCACGGTCATTTTTACTCGGTCTCCCGGCATGACCATTTCCACATTGCTACCATCATCAGCGGTGTAGGAACTGATTGTTCCCGTCACATCGGTGGTACGAACGTAGAACTGAGGGCGATAACCGGAAAAGAATGGAGTATGACGTCCTCCTTCTTCTTTTTTGAGGACATAGACTTCCGACTCAAACTGAGTATGAGGAGTGATAGAACCGGGCTTGGCAATTACCATTCCCCGCTCAATATCTTTCTTCTCAACACCTCGGAGCAGAATTCCGGCATTGTCACCCGCCATCCCTTCATCGAGACTCTTCTTAAACATCTCAATGCCGGTGACGGTTTTCTTGACCGTATCCCGGAGTCCAACTAGCTCAACTTCGTCGCCAATCTTGACTTTACCGCGCTCGATCCGACCCGTGGCGACTGTCCCCCGACCGGTGATGGTGAAGACATCTTCAACTGCCATCAGGAAGGGCTTATCTACATCCCGTTCTGGGGTAGGAATGTAAGCATCGACCTCATCCATTAACGCATAGATCTGATCAACCCACTCATCATCACCCTTCTTAATGCTTGGGTTAGAGGTAAGAGAGTCAAGCGCCTTTAACGCCGAGCCTGCCACGATGGGAATATTATCTCCATCAAATTCATAATCACTGAGGAGTTCGCGGACTTCTAATTCCACCAATTCCAGTAATTCTTCGTCGTCCACCATGTCTTTCTTATTCAAAAAGACCACCAAATTTGGGACGCCTACCTGCTTGGCAAGGAGGATATGTTCCCGTGTTTGCGGCATCGGACCGTCAGCGGCGGAAACCACCAGGATCGCGCCATCCATTTGAGCCGCACCCGTGATCATGTTTTTCACGTAGTCAGCGTGTCCTGGGCAATCAACGTGAGCGTAGTGGCGATTCGCCGTTTCATACTCAACGTGAGCAGTGTTAATGGTAATCCCCCGCGCCTTTTCCTCTGGTGCCGCATCGATTTCTTCGTACTTCTTGGCGGTTGCTTGACCTGATGAAGCCAGAGTCATGGTAATGGCAGCCGTCAACGTTGTTTTACCGTGGTCTACGTGACCAATTGTGCCAATGTTGACGTGGGGTTTAGTCCTTTCAAACTTTGAGCGTGCCATGAATTACGTTTTCCTTTTCTTAGTTATGCGTTCCCTTTGCTCTTAGCAATGATAGCTTCAGCCACGTTACGAGGCACTTCATCATAGTTGCTAAACTCCATTGAGAAGATACCTCGACCTTGGGTTTTTGACCGTATATCCGTAGCATAACCAAACATTTCGGCTAATGGAACTTTAGCAGAAACTTTGGCAATACCTTCATCGGTACCCATCCCTTCAATTTGACCACGGCGGGAGTTGAGATCGCCCATGACATCTCCGAGAAAGTCTTCAGGCACTTCAACTTCCACTTTCATCATAGGCTCGAGTAACACGGGTGCCGCTTTCGTTACGCCGTTTTTAATTGCCATCGAACCAGCAATTTTGAACGCCATTTCCGAAGAATCAACATCGTGATACGAACCATCAACTAATGTGGCTTTGACATCAATGAGGGGATACCCAGCTAGGATACCCGATTCGCAGGCTTCTTTCATACCCTGCTCAGCCGGGGAAATAAATTCTCGCGGTACGGAACCACCAACAATCTTGGAGACAAATTCAAACCCACTACCGGTTTCACCTGGCTCCAATTCAATGACGACATGACCGTACTGACCTTTACCGCCACTTTGACGGATGAACTTGCCTTCAGCTTGCACGGATTTGCGGATGGTTTCTCGGTAAGCCACCTGAGGGGCACCCACATTGGCTTCGACTTTGAACTCCCGCAGCATCCGATCAACCAGAATTTCCAGGTGAAGTTCACCCATTCCCGCAATCACGGTTTGATTGGTTTCTGGGTCGATACTGACCCGGAATGTCGGATCTTCTTCCGATAAGGATTGGAGTGCTTTGGAAAGCTTCTCCATATCCTGCTTGGTTTTGGGTTCTACGGCTACCGAAATCACCGGCTCTGGAATATAAAGCGATTCCAAAATAATCGGGGCTTCTTCGCCACAAATTGTATCACCCGTTGTCGTTTGCTTGAGACCAATTGCTGCACCCAGATCGCCAGCTCGTAGCTCATCGACCTCAATCCGTTCGTTGGATTTCAAAATAATCAGCCGGGAGATACGCTCCTTCTGATCTTTGGTGGAGTTGAGAATATAGCTACCTTTTCGCAGAATTCCGGAGTAGACCCGCATGAAGGTTAAACGACCATAAGGGTCTGACATGATTTTAAATGCCAGCGCCGATAGAGGAGCTTCATCTTTTGCTGGTCGGTTGTCCGTTGTCCCATCTGGCAATAGTCCCTGAATTGGCGGAACTTCCTGCGGAGAGGGTAGATAATCCACCACTCCATCAAGGAGTAACTGTACTCCTCTATTTTTGAAGGCTGAACCACACAGCACCGGCACAATCGTACCGGCAATCGTACCTTTACGCAGGGCAGAGCGAATTTCGGCTTCGGTGAGTTCTTCTTCTGCCAGATATTTTTCTAAGAGCGCTTCATCGGTCTCAGCTACAGCTTCGATCAGCTTAACTCGGTACTCTTGGGCTAGCTCTTGAACCTTTTCCGGGATTTCGGTGTCTTGCATATCCGTACCCAGGTCATTGGTATAAATCCGGGCACGCATTTGCACAAGATCGACAATCCCGTGGAAATCACTTTCACTGCCGATGGGAATTTGGATTGCCACCGCATTGGTACGCATCCGATCGCGGAGTTGTTCATATACTTTGAAAAAGTTAGCACCCGTGCGATCCATCTTGTTGACAAAGGCAATCCTCGGCACCTTGTAGCGATCCGCTTGCCGCCACACGGTTTCCGATTGGGGCTGGACACCTCCCACTGAGCAGAACACAGCAATTACACCATCTAAAACCCGCATCGAACGCTCAACTTCAATCGTGAAGTCTACGTGACCCGGTGTATCAATGATGTTAATCCGGTGATCCAGCCAGTTCGTGCTGATGGCAGCAGCAGTAATTGTAATTCCCCGTTCCCGCTCTTGCTCCATCCAGTCGGTCACGGCTGTCCCTTCATGGACTTCGCCTAGTTTATGAACGATTCCTGAGTAAAACAGAATCCGTTCTGTTGTTGTTGTCTTGCCCGCATCAATGTGGGCGGCAATCCCGATATTGCGTATTTTCTCAAGCGGGATGGTACGTGCCACAGCTACCTCCTTCGTCTGTGCCGCAAGTTTACACGTTGCGTTGCTATCTCTTTACAATTCTATACTTTGTTTAACTTTTTAGGGATTTGTCCTACTTGTTCCTCAAAAAGCCAGCCGGCGACTTTATTCCTCACGGAACGCCGAATTAAACCTTAGCCTCCTTCTGCCTGTCAGTCATCAGCTTACTGAATTAGTAGCGATAATGAGCAAACGCTTTATTGGCATCTGCCATCCGATGGGTTTCTTCTCGCTTACGAATGGCATTCCCCGTTTCATTTGCCGCATCCATCAGCTCATTTGCGAATTTACTCGCCATACTTCTCCCTGGACGACTTCGGGAAAACTGGATTAGCCAGCGCATGGCTAATGTTATTCCGCGTTCTGAGCGGACTTCCATCGGAACTTGATAGGTTGCCCCTCCCACCCGACGGGCTTTCACTTCTACTAAGGGAGTGACATTCCGTACCGCTTCTTCAAATACCTCTAGCGGTTCCTTTCCGGTGCGTTCTTCAATAATTTTGAAGGCGTCATAGATAATCCGAGATGCTACTGATTTTTTTCCATGATGCATAATCCGGCGCACCATCATACTAAGCAAACGGCTGTTATAAACCGGGTCAGGGGGGACTGGGCGCTTTTTAACAACTGTACGACGAGACATAGTAAGCCTTTACAAAATACATACACGGCAAATTTAACTATTTATCCTGGAACTGATTATTTTTTCTCCAGTCTTTAGGACTTGCTTGAAAAAAGCAAGCCACTTCATCTCCCTATTTTCCTGATCAAGTTACCCAAAACAAACCGCTATGGGTAAGTCTAGCAGGGTTTTGGCAGATTTAGAAAAGTTCTCTTGGTTTACTTAGGACGCTTGGTTCCGTACTTGGAACGACCTTGCTTGCGATCTTTCACACCTGCCGTATCTAAAGTTCCTCGAATAATGTGATATCGAACTCCGGGTAAATCTTTAACCCGTCCTCCTCTAATCATGACGACCGAGTGTTCTTGAAGGTTATGACCAATCCCTGGAATATACGCTGTCACTTCAAAACCCGAGGTCAGACGTACCCTTGCCACTTTCCGCAGGGCTGAGTTCGGTTTCTTGGGGGTTGTCGTGTAGACGCGGGTACAAACACCCCGCCGTTGTGGACATTGTTTCAGTGCAGGCGATTTTGTTTTCGCCTTAATTTTGGCACGTTCGCTACGAATAAGCTGCTGGATAGTGGGCATGAGTTAAGGCGCGTGATATTCCTTGAATCGTTTGCAAGTATTGACAAATTCTGATTGTACTGACTTTTAGGCAATAATGTCAATTTTTTTGTCTTTTGTCCTTGGTCATGCTCGCCCAAGCGAGAAGCAAGCTACGTCCTTTGTGCTTTAATTACTCCTTCAACCTCGTCGGATCATTCCTCACGTCTTAACTCGAAACGAGTTACCACAGCCACAGGTTTCAATGGCATTGGGATTATAAAAGCGAAACCCACCGCCCATGAGATCTTCGGAATAATCCAAGGTGAGGGTAGTTAAATGCTTGATGCTTGCCTCATCCACGACAACAGCGACGCCTTGACAATCATAGACGCGATCGCTCGCTCTGACGGCATCATCAAACTCCAGAGTATAGTATAAATCGGCACATCCTCCTGGCTTCACTCCTAAGCGTAATCGAGCTTGCTGTTGCTGGCGCTTGGTTTGCAGGCGTCTAATTTCAGCGATCGCCGCTTGACTCAGTGTAATCATTGGTTTTGTCCTGGATCAGAAATCACCTTGACAGGCAATTCTCAAAAACTCCTTCTATTGATGACGATGAGAACTTTCGTCACCTGGGGCAAAAAAATTTCCTCCCCTAGTATTAGGGAGGAGCAAATTTGGCGTCAAGCGAGTAAAGCACAGGTAAGCAATCTTAGCTACTTCAGACAATCCAACCTATTGTCAGGTGGACTCGCTGCGGGCGTAGTCATCTTCATAGCGAATAATGTCATCTTCGCCAAGATACTCGCCATTCTGTACTTCAATTAATACCAGCGGAATGACACCCGGATTTTCTAGGCGATGAGCATGTCCTTGAGGAACGTAACTGGACTGATTTTGATGAATCAATAATTCCTTATCCCCGCAAATAACCTTCGCCATGCCACTGACAACAATCCAGTGTTCACTACGATGGTAGTGCATTTGCAGACTGAGGCGATGACCCGGCTTCACCTCAATACGCTTAATTTTGTATCCTCGCCCCTCTTCCAGAACAGTAAATGAACCCCAAGGTCTTAGTTCTGTAGCGGCAGCGCCTTCGGCAGTCAACGATCTGGGTAGGGTGATCGCCGAATCTTGAGGAACTGCTTGCTGAACCATAGTCTTTCTCCTGAAAATAGTTACGACATTAATCGCACGTAAAAACGTTTTATTGAATTTTTAGCTATTGCCAGGTTCTCAACAACGCAAAACCTAACCACAATCAACATTAGCAAATTCAGTTAAGATTTTGAATACAGTAGGGAGTGGATTCGTAAAATTGTAGGAAGTCTTTACATTTAGAGGCTTGAGCTTTATCAAAACTTTAAGAAAAGAGTCGGACAAAAGAAAAGGTAATTCATTAAGTTTTGTAAAGTATCCTCAAACCCTTACAAAGGACTAAGGACAAATGAAAAATAACGACCTCCACCACTCTTCTTTTATTGTGTCCACCTACTTATAGGGTCGGAAGAGTCCTAAACCATTGTGAACCCGGGCGGCTGTATGAGGAGAACGATCTAGAAGATGACCCCCCAAATAGAGTCCAGTAGAACTGCCACCATCGAGATTGAGCGCATCAACGGCTCCCAGTTGTTGCATCAACTGTGCCGTTTCCGTCAAGTTGGGTCCCCTGCCACCGACACGATTGTGCATAGCCGCAATAATTAGTGTGCCATTTGCTGTGATTCCGATCGCACTCCGAATGGCAGATTGTTGGGCAAAGGCATTACTAAAGTTTTCGGCTTTGGCGTCTAACACAATTTGGCGATTTTGCAGTAACAAGGGACCTGCACCCAGGATATGAGGATAATCATTAAACTCAACGGGCAAGGTTTTCTGTTCAATCTGAACGGTTGTGCCAAGGGTGAGTGACTTAGCGATCGCATTTGGATCATGTCCTCGGTGGGTAAGCAGATACCCATTAACTGGAATAACAAAGGATTCCTCTCCAGCGACTCCTCCGGGTAATTGAGCCGTAATCTGGTTATTCTGCACCACCCAAATCACTTCATTATCGGTTAAAGGGGTATAGGTTACGCCCCAAGCTGGGGTATAGCGAGATATCCCGGCTTGCACATAACCACTATTCAGAAAGAGACTGGGAAACCGTTCTCCATTCGCGGTAATTAAGGTTTCCTGGAGGCTAAAGCGTCCAAACTTAAATTGATGCTGATCTGTCCACGCGATCGCACCTCGGTTGAGAATGGGACCAGAATACCAATATCCATCCCGGCGGATCGCACCTAATGGTAATTGATTATTCCGGTTAAAGAAGCCACCATTAATTGCAGCAGCCGCTTTCCATAACTGTGCTGTTTTAATCAGGGGGGCGGTTCCCACTTGAGTTGTGGGATGACTCCACATTGGGCTTAATTTAACTTGGGGATTCTTTGGATCAACCTCTAGCCACACCAAAGGGAACTGATGATCACCCAGAGTCACAGTCCGCTGACGCCACCAGATACCGGGCGCCCACAAAATGTCTTTTTCTACCATGGCATTGGGACGAAGTTCGATCACTAAGCGATTGGGATTCGGTAAGCTGAAAACGTGCAACTGTAAACCCTCTGGAATCGATATCCCAATAGTGGTTTGAGTTTGATTGGTTTCAACTTGGATCGTCGGTTGATTGTCTAAGACTTGATTATCTTCCTCATCTCCCTCAACTTCCTCATCTCCCTCAACTTCCTCATCTTCCTCATCTTCTACAACCGGAGGCGGGGTAAACTGTTCAACTAGAGTCGGATTCGCGATCGCGTTTAAGATAATCGCCCCTTCACCAGGACTTCTGCTCACTTGCCAAGGTGTGGGACGATCTAAATCAAGGACAATCCTAAACCCCCATAGCTGCGTCTCTTGTCGGATACTGTCTAATCGTGCAGGTATAGAGGTTAGCGCTAATGTATCTCCTTGAGCTTGAAATTGCCATCCCACCTGTTGGGCAAACTCTGTAATATCTAAATAGCGATAAGCATCACGATGGTGAGCTACGAGAACTAGAGGCGTACTCAGGGGATTAGAAAACCACTGTATCGGTTGTCGCGTCCAATTGCGGGTACTCAACAATTCTAGTCCGAAGAGTTGTTGAACTCCTACATCACTGATACCTGTGCGAATGACTCCCCCAACCTGCCACTGTTTCCAAGCAAGGGGTACGATACGACCATTTAAGGAGAGTTTTGTCCCCCCGCCAACAACTTGAGTGGGGGTTTGAGCGAAAGTTTGAGTCTGAGGTGAGGGAGAAGCTGAGGGGGTAACGGCTTCAGATTCTACCCATTCGCGATCGAGTTCAAGGGTTGACTGAACCACTAAACGTTGCAGAATTTCCCCCATGGTTAAACTCTCTATTACTAGGGATTCTGCAAAACTAACACGTTGAGCGGCTAAACCTAGACATGAAGCGCAAATTGCTAAGAGTCCGATCACAATTTTGGCTTTATGCCGTGAGAACCCCTTTGTCATAATCTTGGCTTTGGCGTGAGATGAATTAAGTTTCAAAATTAAAGATAAACTAAATATTATATAGTAGGGCAAAATTTACAGACTGTCTTGCTGTTGACAGCGATCTAGACTTAAAGGTTCCAGTAGTAATTTGATGTTAAGTTAAAATAGTTATTGAATTTAAGTGAAAAACCTGTCCAGATTTGAGTTAATTTATAATAAAAAAACGGGAGAATTAAATGACTTTACCCGCATTTCTCACAAACTAATACTATAAGTCAATTTGCCGCTTAAAAGTTGAGATTTTTAAAGAAGAATATAAAAATTCCAATTCATCAAACAAAATTATCCTGAAATTGTCAATTATCACCTGTTTTTTTCACTCAAACTTAGTTAATCACGCCAAGTTTACACGACAAAGCCGACTGAAATAAAATGCAGTCACCTCAAAAATCATTTAGTTGTTATGGAAGCCGAAAACTTAAGAAGTATTGGGAATAGCTTGAATTCTGGAATGAGCAATAGCTAAAATCTCTTGATAAGGACAAGAACTGGATATGGCAATAACAATTCTTCTCACACTAACCGTAATTCTCGCTCCTAATTTAAGGAAATTGAGGCGAATTGTTCCGACAGTTGCTTTGGACAAAGAAGTTTTCTTCAAGCCGTGATAACGAAATGCTTGCATTAAAACATACGCCATTGAAGATAGCCAGAGTCGAAGTTGATTACTTTGAAAGGTTTGGGTAGAAGTTCGGTCAGCAAATAAGTCTAATTGCTGTTCTTTAATCCGATTTTCCATTTCTCCTCTCGGACAATATTGTTTAGTATAAAGGTGCATAGCAAACTCCTTTATAATAAGTATTAAAAAAGGCTCCCTCTTGATGTCCATGCACTTGGTCATCAGTCACATCCATGTCTAAAATGATTTGTTGAGGAGGGGTTTGATAAGACTCTAAAAAGATGTCTACGAAGGCTTTCTTGATTTCTTCCGGGTTAGCTTCAATGCGATGATAGCGGGACTCTTGTTGTTGAAGGATTGTTTCCGGACAATATTCAAGTCGATTTAAGGTACTCTTCCCGGCTAAAATGGCTGATGATGAGTCATCTAAATTGAGCTTTTCTAGAGCTATTGCTAAGGCAGGGTCATAGCGTAATTGGTCATGATCATTGACATCTTCATAACCTAAAGCAATGCCATAAACTCTTTGAGAGAGTAATTGATGAACTGAATAATTTAGATAAGATAAATGCCGATGGTCTTGAAAGCATTCTGCAAATCTTGCTGTAATTCTTAGTTTTTCATCTAACTCTGCTAACCAAACGATGCCTGCCTCTGAGGTGATTTGACCCCCGTTAAAATTAGCAATAATTTCTTTCCCTTTCTTTTTCCCAAACTTGAGTGAATGGTCATTTCCTTGAGATAATTTAGCAATCATAAAGCAAAATACTTGACTTTCTCTATAACTAAATTATATCAGGCTTTATGGATTTTATTCTCAAGTTAATTGTTCAAATCCTATTTGAGTTTATCAAGAAAAGTAATTAGCGTAAAGTTTACGCTAATTGCTTTTACTAAAGCTATATTCTAAAAATATGAGCATCAATTTGCTTTTTTTATTAGGTTGAGGAGCATGATTATTCAGAGGCTTGAAGGTGCAACACACTGTTGTGTGCGGCTGTGGGGAATAAATGGGCTTAAATCCTTGTCTGGTAAGGTTTTTGTGATTTGCGCTCGCGCTTCTTGTGAGAAATGCGGGTATAGTTGGTGAACAAGATGATATCAAACAAACTATGTTAACCTTATTAATATGGCGTACAGCGATTTTACTAGCCTCAGCAAAGTCAGAACAACATTTAACCTAACTATAAACGAAACCAGTCGTCTTTTTCCGGATATTGCTCCTCTGGAACCCAGCGATTACCTCAAAATCACGCTGCATGAATTTTTACCCCTTGCTAATGCGATCAACACAGAAAAAGCCCGTTCTGAATTAATTATTGCCCCCGTTTTATTAGAAGTCCGGCGACAGTTTAACTTTCAAGTCGGCTTTTTTTCGGGTACAGACTTCAACGTAGACCAAACTGTTGGACTCTATGGATACTGTGATTATATTCTCACCGCCTCCCCAGAAATGTATGAAATCTATGCCCCAGTCGTTACCCTGGTAGAAGCTAAGAACGAAAATATTAAAAGTGGTTTAGGACAATGCATTGCTGAAATGGTGGCTGCCCAACGCTTCAATCAACAAATGGAAATTCCCATTGATGTTATCTATGGTGCCGTGACGACAGGAATGATTTGGAAGTTTATCAAGTTAGTTGATCAAACAGCTTTTATTGATTTAAACGATTACTTCATTAAAGAAGTTAACCAAATATTAGGAATATTATCGACTCCCTTAGGTCAACACCTATCCCATAGAAATGAATAGCTTATCAGCGAATTACCTGCACATCGACAGACAAATTGAGAGCAGCCCAGGCGCGATCGCAGGTCAAAACTCGAACTCCCAATCGCCATCCCAGACTCAAACAGGCACGATCTCCCAAAGATAATCCCGCTTGCCGAGTTGACTCCCACAGTCGTCCTGCCATTTCCCCATCCTCCAGCGTAAACGGCTCTACCGTCAGCCCCAGTGCCTGCAAATCATCCACCATGCCATCCACCTCGACTCCTGCCGCGATCGCCTTCTGCACGACTTCCGCCCAGTTCACACTGGATATCACCGACTCAGTTAACACACTATCTACAACCTCTTCTCCCGGCTCACCCTTCAGATAAGCCAGCAAAGCTGAAGCGTCCAACACTACCGTCATTCAGTCTCTTCCTTTCTCGCGGCTTGGCGACGTTCAGCGATCAACTCATCGACCAAACTGCGATTTTTGGGTATCTGTGCGAACCGTGCCTTCAACTTTTGCTTAATCGCCTCTGGCTTTTCCAACACCAACCGCCCCGCCTCCTCACGGGCAACTAGCTTATCCCCTTCCTCAAACCCCAACAATCGCCGCAACGCTGCCGGAATGACTAACCGCCCCTGACGACCCAAATGTACTTCTACGGATTTGGATAGTTCACTCATCTGCTTTATTTGTGTCACATTATTCATTCTATGCCACGGATTGTAAAATGTGGCATTACTTCAGAGTGAGCAAGGAAACACCAATGCTCTTGGCTCCTCCAGATAAAATTGTTTGCAGCTAGGTCGATTAATCGGTTAATACTTTAAACTCATGACATCAGGGATTGCCAGAGTCAAGTATTTTCGCTAAGATTAATCTCCCCATCTAAAGAGCTTCATTTGAGAACCAAAGTTGCTGACCCTTCTGGGTCTGTAGTTTAGTGGCTGATGCTACTCCGTCTGCCAACCGTATATATAAAAATATTAGGACAACCACGCCAACTGGACACGAGATGACTCACACAATGATCACTAGAGAGCGAATTAACGTCAATTATTTCTCTATTTTTCAGTTTTTCAATGGAACTGGCGATGACGTAGCCGACTTAGATAGAACTGAGATTTTACCGCACTGGTAATCAATTTCTAGTTACCGTAAGGTGGGCGATAACAACTAACGATCAGACAAGGGTTTCAAGGTTTATACCCTTTGCCCCCCCTACCTGTAGTGACGAATGACCAGTGACCAATGACCAATAACACTAGGAACTATCTTATGACAAACAGGAGCATCAACCCAAATCAACAGTATCAAACTTGGAATCGAGACGATGTACCCTATCCAGGACAACGATGGTTAGTGGAAGAACGAGATGCTTGCGGTGTTGGCTTTATCGCCTCAGTCGCAGGTGTCGCTAGCCATGAACTGATTGAACAGGCACTTTCGGCATTAACCTGTTTAGAACATCGCGGTGGTTGTAGCGCTGACCGAGATTCGGGTGATGGCGCTGGCTTGATGACGACGATTCCTTGGGGATTGTTTACGTCTTGGTTTGAGGAACAAGGAATTACCATGCCACAAACCGACCAGTTGGCGGTGGGTATGGTATTTTTACCCCAAGATGGGACAAAGGCGACTAAAGTTCGGGACATTGTTGGCGGAGTCTTTGAACACGACGGGTTTACCGTATTGGGTTGGCGTGTCGTTCCCCTAAACGAGTCAGTCGTGGGACCCCAAGCTTTAGAGAATCAACCGCAAATTGAGCAAATTATTGTTAGCTGTCCCCATCAAACGGGGAATGATCGGGAACGTCTCCTCTATAAAACCCGCCGTCGCATTGGCAGTGCTTTAGAAGCTGATGGTACGCTTCATTGGTCGGATGATTTATATATTTGCTCCCTATCGAGTCGTACAATTGTCTATAAAGGCATGGTGCGTTCGGCGGTACTGGGTGAATTTTATCAGGACTTAAAACATCCTGAGTTTCAAAGCCCCTTTGCCGTTTATCATCGCCGTTTTAGTACCAATACCCTACCCAAATGGCCCCTAGCCCAACCGATGCGATTATTGGGACATAATGGGGAAATTAATACGCTGCTGGGTAATATTAACTGGATGAAGGCAAGGGAAGCCGATTTATCGCATCCAGTGTGGGGAAACGAAATGGAAGACCTCAAGCCCACCGTTGATCCGGATAATAGTGACTCCGCTACCCTGGATAATATCTTTGAGTTACTCGTGCGATCGCGTCGTAGTCCTTTGGAAGCCTTGATGATTATGGTGCCCGAAGCCTACAAAAATCAACCCGATTTGCAGGATCATCCGGAAATTGTGGATTTTTACGAATATTACAGTGGCGTTCAAGAACCTTGGGATGGTCCGGCGCTGTTAGTCTTTAGTGATGGTCAAGTCGTTGGTGCAACCCTTGACCGGAATGGATTGCGACCTGCCCGTTATAGTATTACTCGGAATGGTTATGTGGTGGTCGGGTCAGAAGCGGGTGTCGTAGACTTACCCGAAGCAGATATTGTGGAAAAGGGTAGACTCGGACCCGGACAGATGATTGCTGTGGATTTAGCCAACCACGAAATTCTCAAAAATTGGGACATCAAACAGCGAGTTGCCCAACGCCTACCCTACGGGGATTGGCTGAAACAGCATCGTCAGGTTTTATCCCCTCAACCCTTTACCGATACCCCCCAACTTGACGCCAAAGCGTTACTCCAGCAGCAAACCGCCTTTGGCTATACGGCTGAGGATTTGGATATGATCCTGGAACCGATGGTGAGTCAAGGGAAAGAACCCACGTTCTGTATGGGAGATGATATTCCCTTAGCCATCCTCTCCGATAAGCCGCGCCTGCTGTATGACTATTTCAAACAACGGTTTGCCCAAGTCACCAATCCACCGATTGACCCCTTGCGGGAAAGTCTGGTGATGTCTTTAAGTATGGAACTGGGTGAACGGGGGAATCTGTTAGAGGCTAAACCCGAATATGCCCAACTGCTGAAACTGAAAACCCCGGTTCTGAATGAAGCGGAGTTAAATTCAGTAAAAACCTCTGGGTTTGCTACCACAGAACTCTCTACATTATTTGAGATTAGCGCGGGTCCGGATGGGCTAAAAAATGCCATTGACCGATTATGTGACCAAGCCGACCAAGCGGTAAAATCTGGCTCAAAAGTGCTGATTTTGAGCGATAAAATTGGCGGAAGTGTAGGAGAAAACACCAGTTATATTCCACCCCTATTAGCAGTCGGGGCGGTTCATCATCACCTGATTCGGGCAGGATTGCGGATGAAAGTCTCCCTGGTGGTAGAAACAGCCCAATGCTGGAGTACCCATCATTTTGCCTGTTTAATTGGTTATGGGGCGTCGGCAATTCATCCCTATTTGGCATTGGAATCGGTGCGTCAGTGGTGGTCAAATCCCAAGACCCAGAAACTGATGAATCGGGGTAAACTTGAACCCTTAACTATTGAAGAAGCCCAGAAAAATTATCGTAAGGCGGTGGAAGCTGGGTTATTGAAAATCCTGTCAAAAATGGGGATTTCTCTACTCTCGTCTTACCAAGGGGCGCAAATTTTTGAAGCCCTAGGAATTGGTGCAGAGGTATTAGATTTAGCCTTCCGGGGTACAACCTCCCGTTTGGGTGGATTGAATCTGGCAGAATTGGCACAGGAAGTGATGGCGTTCCATCAACGGGCGTTCCCGGAGTTGACGGGTAAGAAACTGGAAAACTTTGGCTTTATCCAATACCGTCCCGGTGGGGAATATCACATGAATAGCCCGGAGATGGCAAAGGCATTGCATAAAGCCGTGGCGTCGGTTAAAAACGGAAACGGCAAAACCGATAACGGGAAGACCGCTTATGACCACTATGAGGTCTATAAAAAATACCTGGAAGACCGCCCGGTCACGGCGTTACGGGATTTACTAGACTTCAACAGCGATCGCACTCCCATTCCCATCGAAGAAGTAGAACCTGTGGCGGAGATTGTCCAGCGCTTCTGTACTGGGGCGATGTCCTTGGGTTCCCTGTCACGAGAGGCACATGAAACTTTAGCCATTGCCATGAATCGGATTGGTGGGAAGTCCAATTCTGGTGAAGGAGGCGAAGACCCAGTTCGGTTTAAAGTCTTGGATGATGTGGATAATCAGGGAAATTCGCCCACATTGCCCCATCTTAAAGGACTACGGAATGGGGATACTGCCAGTTCCGCCACCAAACAGGTAGCCTCCGGGCGCTTTGGCGTGACGCCAGAGTACCTGATGAGTGGTAAACAATTGGAAATTAAAATTGCCCAAGGTGCGAAACCGGGAGAAGGGGGACAGTTACCGGGGAAAAAGGTGAGTCCTTATATTGCCATGTTGCGGCGGTCTAAGGCTGGTGTACCCCTGATTTCTCCACCGCCTCACCATGATATCTATTCGATTGAAGACCTCGCCCAGTTAATTTTTGACCTGCATCAGATTAACCCAGAGGCGAAGGTGTCGGTAAAATTAGTGGCAGAAATCGGCATTGGCACGATCGCCGCAGGTGTAGCTAAGGCAAATGCGGATGTGATCCAGATTTCTGGTCATGATGGGGGAACGGGCGCATCTCCCCTAAGTTCGATTAAACACGCAGGTGTTTCGTGGGAGTTAGGGGTGACAGAAGTGCATCGGGCGCTGATGAACAACCAATTACGCGATCGCGTGATTTTACGGGCAGATGGCGGCTTCAAAACTGGCTGGGATGTGCTGATGGCGGCGTTAATGGGCGCGGAAGAATATGGCTTTGGTTCGGTGTCGATGATTGCGGAAGGCTGTATCATGGCGCGAATTTGCCACACCAATAACTGTCCCGTTGGCGTAGCGACACAGCAGGAACATCTGCGGAAGCGGTTTACCGGAATCCCCGATCATGTCGTCAACTTCTTCTACTTTGTCGCCGAAGAAGTGCGATCGCTCTTGGCACGGTTAGGGTATCGTAAGTTAGACGAGGTAATCGGTCGGGCGGATTTATTGCAGCAACGCGAGGATATCGGGTTAACGAAGACATCCACGGTATCGGTGAAATGCTTAACGGATTTACCGGATACAAGTCGCGATCGTTCGTTCCTCAACCATGAGGCGGTGCATAGTAATGGACCCGTTCTCGATGATCAGTTATTGGCTGATCCAGAGATGCAAGTTGCCATCGCCAACCACGGTACAATCACCAAAGACTTAGCGGTGTTGAATACCGATCGCAGTGTCGGGACACGTCTAGCGGGTGCGATCGCGAAACAATACGGCGATACTGGCTTTGAAGGGCAGATTACCCTCAACTTCAAGGGTGCAGCCGGACAAAGCTTTGGTGCCTTCAATCTGCCCGGAATGACTCTGCGTCTAGTTGGGGAAGTCAATGATTATGTAGGTAAAGGAATGCATGGGGGGGAAATTATTATCACGCCCCCCACTGAAGCCACCTACAACCCCGCCGAAAATGTAATTGTCGGTAATACTTGCCTCTACGGTGCCACAGGCGGTACATTATTTGCCAATGGCTGGGCGGGTGAACGATTTGGTGTCCGCAATTCTAAAGGTCAAGCGGTGATTGAAGGGGCTGGTGATCACTGCTGTGAATACATGACAGGCGGCGTGATTGTGGTATTAGGTCGTGTTGGGCGCAACGTCGGTGCAGGAATGACTGGCGGGTTAGCCTACGTCTTGGATGAAGATTCACAATTTCCGGCAAAAGTCAACCCCGAAATTGTTAAGATTCAACGGGTAACCACATCGGCTGGGGAACAGCAGCTAAAAGCCCTAATTCAAGCCCACGTTGACCGCACCGGAAGTGATAAAGCCAAGACAATTCTGGCAAATTGGTCAGACTTCTTAGGCAAATTCTGGCAAGTGGTGCCCCCCTCGGAAGAAGATACCCCAGAAGCCAATCCCGAAGCAGTGGCACAACGGGAGTTAAGTCCAGTTCAGTAAAACCTCGTAGAGACGTTGCCTGCAACGTCTCTACAGTTCCCGAATGCTAGAACCTTTACGTTTTCACCAATCCTTTTTGAATTGCCAGAACAGCGGCTTGAGTGCGATCGCGCACGTCCAATTTTTGTAAAATGGCATGAACATGAACCCTGACTGTCCCTGTGGCAATATGTAGGAGTTCCCCAATTTCTTGATTACTCTTACCCGCCGCAATCAGCGCCAGAATTTCCTGTTCCCGCTGAGTCAGAGGATTGGCGGAGGATTCCTCAGTAGATTGGGCAACCTCCGGAGTCTGTTCTCCCACAGCAGCACGAATTTCATTGGTACTGGTTTTGTCCCACCATGACGCCCCCGCCGCCACAGAACGCAGTGCTAGGATTAATACTTCTGCTTCAATGCCTTTGAGACAGTATCCAGAAGCCCCCGCTGCAATTAGCCGCTCAATTAAAGGTTTCTGGGAATGAGAGGTTAGGACTAAAATCGGTAATTCTGGATGTTGCTGCTTAATTTGACGGCACGCTTCCACACCACCAATTCCGGGTAGTCCCACATCCAACAGTACAACATCGGGTAGATACTGATTGGTTAATTCCACCGCCGTCTCGCCATCTACCGCCTCTGCGACAATTTCTAATCCTGGTTCTTGCTGCAATCGCGTCGATAGTCCTAAGCGGAACAGTTCATCATCTTCTACGAGTAGAATTCGCATTCGTTATTTGTCATTTGTTTATGTCATACCAAATCCGCCTTTATTACTCCCTGTAAGAGGCGATTGAAATCGCTGCTATACAAACAAAGTCCGCCTGCGCGGACTGGGTTATAACGGGGGTAGCGTTCCCCGGATTTGGTATTATTCATCATTTGTCATTAACATAAGCAGGCAGTTTAAACCCAAACAGCGCTCCTTTTGGTTTTCGGTTCTCTGCCCAAATTGTACCGCCATGGGCTTCAATAATCTGCCTCGTCAGGTATAGTCCTAGTCCCGAACCTGTGGCTTGGCGATTGGTGTGTCCTTGATAAAATCGCTCGAATAGGTGAGGTAATTCTTCCTCTGTAATGCCTTGTCCACGGTCAAGCATTCTGACAATCTGATACTCTCCAGGGGATGCTACTCTCACTTCGACTTTACCGCCACGGGGGGAATGGTTGATGGCATTAACGAGTAAATTGGCAAACACTCGCTGCAATTGTAAAGCATCTCCATTCACCCATAAAGAACGGCGAAAGTCCGATTCACTTTGATTCAAGAGGATATGCACCCGACGGCTGGCGGCTAAATCGGTGAAGGTGGCAATCACTTCCTCTGCTAACGCGACTAAATTTACAGGTTGGCGTTGGAGTTTTAGCCCCTCGGCATCATTACGATAAACATCCAGCAGCGTCTGGATCAGTTGTAATGAAGCATGATGAGACCGATCCATCATCCTCAGCACTTTTTCTTGAGGTGGCGTTATCGTGCCAAATTGACCACCCTGAAACAACTTTATCGTTTCAATCGCTCCCAAGAGGGGGGTTTTCAGGTCATGGGTGAGGGTAGACACAAAATCTTCGCGAATACTGGCGAGTTGGGTTTGGGCTTGCAACTGGGCTTTATGTCGCGCGATCGCTTCTTCATAGCGGCGGTTGCGATCGCTTAACCAACCTGTCGCGACTAATGCCATCACTGCAATTAATCGATTGGCGACTGTTGCGGGATTGGTTAATTCTACAGTGGGAATCAGCAGATTTAAAAGCGTTAGCACAGAGGCTATCAGCGTGACTTGCAGGGTTGCTGAACGATTTAAGCGGGGGTTCGCCAGCAAAATTGGTCCGGTGTACAGGTAGCCAAACACGTAGTCTGAGGGTGTGGCATACTCCAGGGCAATCACCACAGCAAACGTCCCAGCTATCAGCCAACAGGTTTTGTGGTGCTGCTGTTGAGGGAAAAAAGTCGGTTTGAGAGCCAGTAATCGGCGCAACATTATAATTCGCTTTGTTTATTTTATTCAAGCCTATAGATTACTCCTAATCTAGCCTAAATTTAGCGTTTAGCTACTAACTATATCTCCAAGTATATATCTTTAATTAAACCTCGATATTCATCGAATATAAATCCGCATATAATCCGATAAAGTTAAGCCATTAAAAAAGAAACAAAGAAATTTATACTCGATGGATGATGTCCATTTTTTTCTCAGCGTTAATAATTGAATTATTGAAAACTCGCTTACCATTTCCAGAACAGCTATCGATGCAAAACCATGTTTACATTGTCAATCCACCTGATTCACTATCAAATTCAATGGCATAGCCGCCAATTCGGGATAAACTTTTCGGTTCTGCCAATACCTAAAGAATGCCTACTTATGAATAGTGTGAGACTCACCCACGGAATTGCCTCCACAATTGAAGCCGCAATGAATTGCGGACAGGACTTTCTCTTGGTCGCCTTGCCCGACGCGATCGCGTCCATTTACGAAGTCCTCATTGACAACAGTGATGCCCTATTCCCGTCGGACGGAATTCGTCCCTTACAAATGACCAATGACAAATGACAAATGACCAATGACAAATGACAAATGACGATCACCGCCGTTAAACTTTATTCTCCCCACCTAATTATTTATGTTACAAGGCTTTTTCCAAATTGCCATAATTTTAGCCATATTAGTGGCAATTGTTCGCTTTTTTGGCACCTATATGGCGAGGGTGTTCTTGGGTGAGAGAACCCTTCTCGACCCAATTCTGACACCGATTGAACGAATCATCTATAAGCTAATTGGAATCCGCCCGCAACGGGATATGACCGGTTGGCAGTATGCCAAAGGCGTGCTGTACAGCAACCTCGTCATGTTTGTTCTGGTGTATTTAATCTTCATGCTTCAGGGGATTCTACCTCTAAATCCCACAGAATTAGAGGCACCGAGTTGGGACTTAGCCCTACACACGGCGATTTCCTTTGTCACCAATACCAATCAGCAGCATTACTCTGGCGAAACCACATTCAGTTATGCCTCTCAAATGTTAGCGCTGGGGTATTTAATGTTTACCTCAGCCGCGACAGGGATTGCCGTTGCCATCGCATTCATCCGAGGGTTAACTGGTCGATCCATGGGGAACTTCTATGTGGATTTAACCCGATCAATCACCCGAATTTTGCTGCCGATTTCTCTAGTTGGGGGATTAGTATTACTCATCCTTGGTATCCCCGAAACCTTAGCTGGATCGGCAGTTGCCACCACCTTAGAAGGTGCCACACAATACATTGCCAGAGGTCCAGTTGCTCACTTTGAAATGATTAAAGAACTGGGCGAAAATGGGGGAGGATTTTTTGGCATCAACTCAGCCCATCCCTTTGAAAACCCCAACGGTGCGACTAACCTGATTGAAACGATTACCATGTTGGTTATTCCCGCCGCACTCATTTACACCTACGGCATCTTTGCTAATAACAAAAAGCAAGGCTGGTTACTCTTTGGCATGGTCTTTTTGATCTATGCCGTCCTGATTGTAGTTGCTGCCATCGGTGAGTATCAAGGGAATCCCTTAGTCAACAATCGTTTAGGTGAAATCGCCACAAACTTAGAAGGAAAAGAAGTGCGCTTTGATTGGGCATTAACAGCACTTTGGGCAGTCTCTACCACAGGAACGATGTGTGGTGCAGTGAACGGAATGCATGATTCATTGATGCCACCGGGAGGTTTTACCACCTTATTCAATCTGTTCCTACAAATTGTTTGGGGGGGTCAAGGAACGGGAACTGCCTATCTATTTACCTTCTTAATCTTGACGGTATTTCTCACCGGATTGATGGTAGGGCGAACCCCCGAACTCTTTGGACGCAAGATTGAAAAGCGGGAAATTATTCTGGCGAGTGTAATTTTGCTAGTCCACCCGATTATGATTTTGATTCCTGGTGCGATTAGTATTTCCTTCGCGGATACGATGGGTTTGCCAGAGGCAGAAACCCTAGCCGGAATTACGAATCCCGGCTTTCACGGTATCTCCCAAGTTATCTATGAATATGCCTCTGCTGCTGCCAATAACGGGTCAGGATTTGAAGGATTAGCCGATGGTACGTTGTGGTGGAATTTGACAGCCAGCATTAGCCTATTGGCAGGGCGCTACATCCCCATTATTGCCCTATTGCTGTTAGCTGACAGTATGTACCGGAAACAGCCTGTACCCGAAACAACAGGTACGCTGCGGACAGATACGGGATTGTTTACCAGTGTAACGGCTGGCGTGATTCTCATCCTTGGCGCCCTTACCTTCTTCCCCGTACTTGCCCTTGGACCGATTGCCGAAGCCTTTCAAATTGCGGCGGGTGGTTAGCATTCAACCTCTCATCGCCCTGACTAGACCCATTGATTATCCATCGTTACGGTATGAAAACGAAACAACCTCTGGAAACACCCCAAAAATCACCTCGCCGTCGTGAAAACCGACAGCAAAATAAACGACAACAGCGAGTGAATACCAAAGGACTCTACAAACGTGCATTACGGGAAGCCTTCCTCAAGCTGAACCCCCGCGTGATGATAAAAAACCCAGTCATGTTTGTGGTTTGGATTGGTACAATCATCACCATTTTGCTGGCGCTATATCCAAGTTTGTTTGGTCCGGTTCCCGGAGACAATCAGCGCTTATTTAATAGTCTGGTTGCCATCATTCTCTTATTCACTCTTCTATTTGCCAATTTTGCCGAAGCCGTGGCAGAAGGGCGGGGGAAGGCACAGGCAGATTCCTTGCGTTCCACTCAATCCGATACCGTCGCCCGGAAACTTCTACCGGATAAGACGGTGGTAGAGGTGAGTTCCACCGAATTGCATAAAGGTGAAACCATTAAAGTGATTGCCGGTGACATTATTCCCGCTGATGGGGAAGTGATAGAAGGGGTGGCTTCGGTTGATGAATCAGCCATTACTGGGGAATCAGCCCCGGTTCTCAAGGAACCCGGTTCAGATGTGGCAAGTTCTGTGACAGGGGGAACCCGGATTCTATCTGATGAACTGATTATCCGGGTAACGGCAGAGCCGGGTCAAGGGTTTCTGGATAGGATGATTGCTTTGGTGGAAGGGGCGGAACGCAGCAAGACGCCGAATGAGATTGCTTTAACGGTGTTACTAGCGGTTCTTACTCAGGTGTTTTTAATTGTCGTGGTAACAATTCCCCCAATTGCTAATTATGTGGGTTCACCGGTGGGTGTGGTTACCTTAATTGCCCTATTGGTGGCGCTAATTCCGACAACCATTGGCGGATTACTCAGTGCGATTGGTATCGCTGGGATGGATAGAGTTGCCCAGTTTAACGTGGTAGCCACCTCGGGACGGGCAGTGGAAGCCTGTGGTGATGTGAATACCTTGGTTTTGGATAAAACTGGCACGATTACTCTGGGGAACCGCTTGGCGGAGGAGTTCATTCCCGTAAATAGTCACTCCGCTGTCGAGGTTGCCGATGTTGCATTAGCTGCCAGTATCTTTGATCAGACGCCGGAAGGCAAGTCGATTGTGAAACTGGCACATCAGATGGGTTCAGCCGTAACCTTTGACCGCAATGCGGCGGAGGGGGTTGAGTTTACGGCGAAAACTCGCATGAGTGGCACAAATCTCCCCAATGGAGACGAGATACGCAAAGGGGCTGTGGATGCGATTAAGGGATTTGTGCGGTCTCGAGGCGGTCAATTGGCATCTGACTTAGATGAAGCTTACGAACGGGTTTCTCGCTTAGGAGGTACTCCCTTGGCGGTTGCCTGTGGTGAGGATATTTATGGGGTAATTTACCTCAAAGATATCATCAAACCGGGAATGCGCGATCGCTTTGACCAGTTGCGGCGCATGGGGGTTAAGAGTGTGATGCTGACTGGGGATAACCGAATTACTGCCTCGGTGATTGCCCAAGAAGCCGGAGTGGATGACTTTATTGCCGAAGCGACACCGGAAGATAAAATCGCCGTGATTCAACGTGAACAAGCCGCAGGCAAATTGGTGGCGATGACGGGGGATGGGACGAATGACGCCCCAGCCTTGGCACAGGCAAATGTGGGATTAGCCATGAATTCCGGCACACAAGCGGCAAAGGAAGCGGCGAATATGGTGGATTTAGATTCTGATCCTACGAAGTTAATTGATTTGGTCACGATTGGCAAGCAGTTGCTGATTACGCGGGGGGCGTTAACCACCTTTTCTCTGGCAAATGATATCGCCAAATATTTTGCGATTATACCCGCCATGTTTGCGGCTGTTGGTATTGGCAGTCTCAATATTATGGGGTTAGCCAGCGCTCAATCTGCCATATTAGCGGCGCTGATTTACAATGCCTTGATTATTCCGGCATTAATTCCTTTGGCATTAAAAGGTGTGAAGTTTAGACCCTTAAGTGCCAATCAATTGTTGCGACGAAATATCTTGATTTACGGGTTAGGAGGAATTGTTGCACCGTTTATCGAAATTAAAGGGATTGATTGGTTAATCGCGGCTGTGGGATTGGCGTAGCACCACTATTTAACCAGGAGATAACGGATGAAACCAGGAAAGGATTTAAACGAAATTGTACCCAGAGACGTGAGTGAACTGATTGAGTTAGTCCAGGAACAGTGGCAAGGCAATCGCTTACCGATTCAACTCTTTCTACTGATGTGCTTAAATCTCGCGATCGCGCCAGCCGTCTATGCCACGACAGGGGATGAAATTACCCGCCAAGCGGCTTATGCGATCGGACTTTTGGGTATTGTCACTCTGGGACTATCCGTGTACTTATTTGTGGTTATTTTTCAACCGGAGCGATTTTAATCATGTGGAAAGAACTTGTTGAAGAAATTCGCCGGAAATTGGCGGATTGGCGAATAAAGCGCCAGTGGCGGCATATATGGTTAGAACGGTATCAGAAAAAACACCAGAAAAAACAATCAAAGTCATCTGAACCGAACCAGCCGCAGAAAATCTGTCAATTCCGTTAATTTGCCTCATCGGGAAGGGGAGTAAGATACTCCCCTAACCTCCAATACTTGCACTACCTATTCATTATTCAAAACCATGTCTGTCATTCGAGAAACAATTACTGGAATTCGTGCCACATTAGTTTTGTGGATTTTGACTGCCCTAATTTATCCCTTTTTGATGATTCTTATCGGTCAAGTGTTTTTTCCCTATCAAGCCAATGGCAGTTTGATTACCAATAACCAAGGACAAGTCATCGGTTCAGCGTTGATTGGTCAATCCTTTTCTTCTGAACGATATTTCTGGAGTCGTCCCAGTAGCATAAACTACTCTGAAGGAGAAGATGCGGCACCAACTGGTGTTTCAGGTGCGAGTAATTTAGCACCCAGTAATCCAGAATTAATCCTACGAATTCAGGAAACCATTGACCAACTTCAGGACGCAGGAATTGAGCCAACGGCTGATTTAGTTTATGCCTCGGGTTCGGGTTTAGATCCGCATATTAGCATTGAGGCAGCCAGAAGACAAATTGAGCGGATAGCGATAGCACGTTCCCTAGAAACTAATCAAGTTGAGACTCTCATTCGTCACTATACAGACGGTCGATTTCTTGGCATCTTTGGTGAACCCGGAGTGAATGTTTTAAGGCTGAATTTGGCACTTGATGCGCTGTAACGGGTTAAACCTCAAGGGAATAGTACGGAAGCCTATCACCTTTTTAGGTTCTGACTTTTCACAGTATGTGGTGCCTCTGTAGGGGCGGGTTTCACAACTATCTTTTTAGTTGTACCCAGATGTGACTAAACCCGCCCAGACGCTTCTCGCATCGCGTCTCTACAATAGTTTCTAGACTTCCCGTGAAAAATGAGGTGTAGGTTGGGTTGAGGAACGAAACCCAACGAGAGCGAGTGAGCTTGAAGGTTATGTGCAGATTCTCTATTTTTTAGAGCGGCTTTTTGTCTTATTTCAAGAAGATGATGGGCGAGGTCTAATTGGCGTGTTTATCCCAGAATGGATAGAGGAACCCATTACTAAAGTGTTTTGGCAAATCACTCGACCTGTGCGAAAACAATGGTTTATTCATAAACACGGCTATTCTCCACAGGTTAAACCTAAAAAAGAACCCGTCCAAAACTAAATTATTGGTCACTTGTAAAATAGACATCCCTAATTAGAATGCTCCTACTGACTTACCTAGCTCAAGTCTTACCCGGACCGATTACTGACCCCGTAGCCGTTTTCCTCACCATTTTGGCGATTATGTTAGTCGCTCCACTTCTATTTGAGCGACTGCAACTCCCTGGTATTGTCGGGTTAATTCTCGCTGGTGTGGTGGTTGGACCCCATGTTCTGGGTCTGCTGGAACGTGACAGTACAATTGTTCTATTAGGAACCGTCGGGTTGCTATTTTTGATGTTCATGGCGGGGTTGGAAACCAGCCTAAATGACCTTAAAGACAATGCTAGTAAAGCCGTTATTTTCGGGTTAACTACCTTTACTGTGCCGATGGTACTGGGGACACTTACCATGTTGGTGTTGGGATATGGCGTCTTAGCCGCCATACTGGTAGCCTCATGCTTCGCGTCTCATACCCTCCTAGCATTACCCCTGTTGAACAAGCTGGGAATTATGCGAACTCAGGCTGTAACCGCGACTCTGGGAGCAACCTTAATTACCAATGTTTTGGCATTATTAGTATTAGCCGTTGTCCTCAAAGCAGATGGCGGAACACTCACCCTTAGTTTTTGGTTATTTCTGATTCCAGCGCTTTGTATTTATACATTTGCCACCCTCTGGGGTGTTCCTAAAATCGGTCGCTGGTTTTTCCGGCGGTTTGGACATGACGAAGGTGCAGAATTTATCTTTGTTCTGGCGACGTTATTTGTCATTTCTTATCTAGCAGGTTTGATTGAAATTGAACCGATTATCGGTGCATTTTTAGCGGGAATTGCCCTGACGCCACTGATTCCCCAACTGAGTCCTTTGATGAATCGGATTCAGTTTATTGGCAACACCTTATTTGTGCCATTTTTTCTGATTTCCGTAGGAATGCTGATTAACCCTCTAGTATTAATCCAGCAACCAAAATCTATTTTAATCGCTGCTGTCATTGTTGTCGTTGAAGTCATCAGTAAATTTCTGGCGGCTTGGGGAACAGGCAAATGGTTTGGCTTTCGATTTCCCAGCATCATGGTCATGTTTGGTCTGACCATGGCTCAAGCCGCTTCAACGCTAGCCGCGATTACAGTTGCCTATGATATCGAACTGGTTGATGAGTTAACCGTTAATGGCATTATTGCCATGATCTTAGTTACTTGTATTGGTTCGCCCTGGATCACTGAGCGCTGGGGTAAGAAAGTCGAAACTGTCCAAACTGTCTCAGTTGAAACCGAAGGTTCTCAGGGATTGGGGAAGCGCGTTCTAGTACCCGTAGCTAATCCCAACACTGAAGATAACCTGCTCCAATTAGCATTAATATTGGCAAAAATGGCTCAAGGAACACTACTCCCACTTCATGTTATTTCCGATAAATATAAACCTGTAACTCCCCAAGCCAAAATGCTACAAACCCAGCTCTTAGCCACAGCAGAAGCCATCGCTCATGCCGCCGTAACTCAGGTGGAGTCAATTGGTCGAGTGGATGATGCCATTGACAGAGGAATTACCCGCACGGCATCAGAACGTGATGCCAGTCTGATTATTTGTGGGTGGAAAGGATACTCAACCACTCGCGAGAATTTTTTTGGCAGTGTTATCGACAATGTAATCCAGCGATCCCCTGTTCCGGTATTAATTAGTCGGTTTTCCCAACCGATTGAAAATACCCGACGAGTTCTTTTAGCCGCAGACGCTCAAACTACGTCATCGGCTACATTTAAACAAACCGTAGAAGTCGCTGATAATTTAGCCAAAGAACTCAAAGCAATGCTCCAACTTGTGGTGGTTGCGACTCACTCGAAACCGTTCAAGCTACCGCCAGAATCAGTTGGGTTAAGTATCGATACTCCGCTAATGCGAGTGCGGGGAAATTTTGTCAAAAACGTTTCGCGCCTGCTGCAAAGGGATGACTTGCTAATTTTAATGGCGTACACAGATTCTACTCGTTTATTAAGTTTGCCAGGGCAACTGATCGAACCCGAGGCGATCGCACGAACTCATCCCGATACCTCGATGATTGTAGTTCACTTTCCGAAGACGACTTTATAAGTTAATTTCTACTTTTTTATCAGCGATGATTAATAAAGACGAACTCACCCATTCATCCGCTTCCCCTGAATCTTTTGAACCCCCTACCAGCCGTCGCGGAAAACACCGTCTGTATATCGGTATGGCACCGGGCGTGGGTAAAACCTATCGAATGTTAAAAGAAGCGCATCGACTTAGAGAAGAAGGAATTGATGTCGTTATTGGGTTATTAGAAACTCACGGACGCCAGGAGACAGCAACAGCCGCTGAGGGACTAGAAATGGTTCCCCGTTTATCTATATGTCGAGGAAACACAACGCTTACGGAAATGGACACCAATGCAATTCTGGCGCGTCAACCGCAACTGGTATTAGTGGATGAACTCGCCCATACGAATATAAAGGGTTTGCCTAGGGAAAAACGTTATCAAGATGTTGAAGTTATTTTAGATGCCGGGATTGATGTTTTTTCTACCGTTAATATTCAACATTTAGAAAGTCTCAATGATTTAGTTGCCAAAATTACCGGGGTTGTCGTGCGAGAACGAATACCCGATCGCCTCTTGGATGAAGCTGACGAAGTGGTTATCGTTGATGTTACGCCAGAAACCTTAGAAGAACGATTAATCGAAGGAAAAATTTACGCCCCTGAAAAAATAGAACAATCTCTACAGAATTTCTTCCAACGCCAAAACTTACTCGCCTTACGAGAATTGGCACTGCGGGAAGTGGCTGACAACCTGGAAGCCGTAGCTGAAAAGTCTACCCTAACAGGCAAATTTTACAGCGTTCACGAACGGGTGTTAGTTTGTGTGTCCACCTATCCTAATTCAGCTCAATTGCTACGACGGGGGGCGCGGTTAGCGACTATTATGCGAGCCCGTTTATATGGATTGTTTGTGGCTCACCCTGAACAGTTTCTCACCAAAGATGAAAGCCTCTATATAGAAATGTGTGAGCATTTTTGTCAGGAATTTGGGGGTGAATTTTTACACGTCACCAGCACCAATATTCCCAACGCGATCGCCAAAGTAGCACACACCTACCACATTACTCAAGTTGTGGTCGGACAAACGCATAAATCCCGGTGGCAGTTAGCATTACAAGGTTCTCCTGTGCAGCAGTTGCTGCGGTATCTCAAGGATGTTGACTTGCACATCATTGCCACCTAGCTGAATGGGAGTATCACTAAGGCATGACGAAAGTTTTTGATCACCGGGCGTGCAAGCAGGGGAAGCTGGGGAAGCTGGCTAGATTTAGAGCAAGGATGAAAGCAAACCGGGGTTTTCTCCTTCATCCTTGCTGTTTTTTCCGGCAAATCCTCACTTAGAGGGAACATTCCAGCCCGGTTTTGCCTCATAATTTAGTAAGGAGAGAAAACTCTCCTTGGTTTGTACTGCGATACCATCGACGTTGTATGGAAAGAAGCACTGCCACGGTTCAATACTCCATTAGTGCCACCAACAATCCCGACAAGCCGATCAAACTATGCATCTGGGAACCGGCTGTGCTTACTGATTCTCGCGTTCGTCCTTTTCACTTCAAAGCGAATTATATCTGCGAGACTCTACCCGAAGCCATGGAGATTCTTCGGCAAGTTGAGACGGAGTCCCAACAATACGAGGCGGTTGCCTAATGAACCAAAGGACAGATGACGAATGTAGTATCGCTATCGACTAACACTCCGCTACCGATCATAGTTTGACACTCCCCCGGTTGAAACACGGGGGAACCTGCACCATCGCTTGTACTGTAAAAATGCTTAAAGCTATTGCTGTCCAATATTTGGACAAATCAAACTAACAATTTAGCACACTAACTACGGAAGCCCCCCCAAGACACGCATTAACTCAAAATCCATAGCTCCACCGAGCGCGATACCCTCTCACATCAATATGGGTAAAAGAGCTAGCACTGGCTAATCCACCCCGATTTCCCCACCAGGATTCTAGGCGCTGATTAACTTGGGGTGGGGAGATTCCTTGAACCACAAAATCCACAGCATCACCAACTAAATGCCTGGATTTTGTTGCCCCTCCGACTTTACGATTAGTTACTGGATCACGATACCAAGAATTTATAGTAATCGGACGAGCGCCCAAATATTCTCTCACTTCTTCCATCACATGAGCCACTCTCAAAATCCCCTCAACCACCTCATTATTAACAGGAATCCTTGAGCCATTCATTGTCGCTTCCGCCCAACTAAAGTGTCCACCTTCGAGAATTGGATTTCCCAGATAGACTGTTCCTAATTTGGGTACGGTGATGGGACGTCCTTTATTGGGTGAAGCAATTTTAGTTTCGGGTTCTTCTGCTTTATCGCTGGGGCGATTATTCGGTTCCGTTCCCTGAATTTCAATATGTTCTTTGAAAACATACCAATCACTCTGATTATTCTGCCCTAACAAAACCCCATCGGGTAACAGGACTTTGACGTGTCCTCCCTCAGAGGGGTCATCCTCAATAATTTCCAGGCGAGTACCCCCTTTTACCGTGATTTTTTCTTCTGGTTTGAGCCGAAATGATTGATCTGGTCGCGCTTTAAATACTGTATCGGATAAAATCTTGATTTTAATACCTGTTCCTGGTTTAGGGATATCAATGATTTTCTGGGATTGGAGATAGTAAACAATCGCCGCTGCTCCAATGGTGGTTGATGGATGCTTCAGAACAGTGGTACCACCCCAAACCCACTCGGATTGATCTCCAACTCCATGTCTAAATCCATTCCACAAGTCAAACCCCCACAGATAAGCACCGAGGGTGCGAGTTCGGGCTTTATGGAACTCCTTAGCCAATAAAATTTCTGTCACTTTTTTCACAAATAAGTCAGGTTCGCGGAGGTTCCACTCACTGTAGTGAATAACCGCTGCAAACCACCACGGAATGCCTGTCGCTTGTTCAACGGTTTCATAGTGTTGTCGCAGATCCTTCATTCGCTCAACAACTTGCTGAACTTCGGATTCTTTTTCTTTTTGTAAGTTACAGGTCAGGAAGGCTTTTTCGTAGTCAGGTAAGAGTGTCTTGAGGCGAAAGTCCATAGTTGTGTTTAGCCCTTTTGGAACAATTAACTCTAGTTAATATTTTACTCTGCTCGAATTGAGTCGGGCATGGCTTCGGTGGGGTAAACGCCCCTTTTGATGAGGATTTCAGCGTTTTTAGGGGATGATAAAATTACGCCCTCCAGCAAGCTGTTATGCTTTTGATTTGATCGGTGAGGCTGACGCAAAAGTAGACTGAGATAGGGGTTGAGGGCTATTTGCAAAACTTAATACAGCACGGTTTTCTTTTGTCCGACTACTTATCACTCCTTTTTTGCCAGACTAACGCTGAAAAATGACCCCGTTATCACTATTCTTTTTTTAAAGCTCCTAGTCCCCACAAACAGATACCATATATACCCAAATAAGCCCAAAGTTCTAATTCACCACTAACTAGCAACCAAGTCATCACTAAAGGAAACGTGATGGCTAGCATGATCACGGCAGTATCATAGTCTAAATTCATTGCTTTTATGGGGATGCACCATGCTATTATTGGCATCTAAATTGCTAATACTGATATAGCAATACTAATATAGCTTACGGTTTTCCTTTGTCCAAGGAGATTGGGTGGAGAATGGAGGGTGTGGGAAAAATCTCCTGATGGGATGACACGCAACTTGAAGCGTGGTAAGCATTTAAGTTAAATATTAGTAGCGAGCAAGATGCTCGCACTACAAGTCATTCTTGACATTAAGGTTTAAATGCCGAACAGCTTAGCTCACACCAATTGCTGAATTTGTTCTGGGGTGATCTGCTCAACATTGCTAAAAACTTGAGCCGCCCCTGCTTTTTTTAAGGTTTGTTGATAAGCCTCACGGCGTTCTGCTGTTTCCTGAACATGTGGCGGGAGAACACCAACACCAACCCAGGTTCTGTCTGGATGAAGAGTTTTGGCTGCTTTAACTGTGTACATATCTGCCACGGTATCTCCTACATAGATGGTAGGCAATGGTTGCTCTATTTGGTGCTGTTGCTGAAGCTGGTTAACGACTGCCAATAATCCTGTCGGATCAGGTTTACCGGGGGCATCTTCCATCGCCACGAGTGCGGGGGCTGGCAAACCGAGACGTTTTGAAAGAGCGTAAAGTGCTTCATTTCGCGTCGCCCCACTAAAAAAGCCCCATAAAATATCGGCTGAGGTTAGATATTCAAGATAGTTGGGGTTGAGGAGTAATGGTTCATCACAGATGTATCCTGTCCAATGATTTGGATCAGCGCCTCGGTAGCGAGCATTAAAAAAGGCAATCAGGTTATCATAATCTAGGGCAACCTGCGATCGCGCCTGACCTCGCTGCTCAAAGTGGCGATAGATGAGCTCTCGTGAGGCGTCCCAATCGTTGTTCCATAAGCCTTCGGATTTAAGGTGGTCAATCTCAACAGAAGACGGGCGATACACTCCAGCGGTAAAATGCTCGACTGTATCCGCGATCGCTCTCCGGTAAGATCCACTCACATCCCGGATAACACCATCAATATCGAAAACGGCGATCGCTAGTCTAGACCCTGATTTTATTCTTGATTTTAAAGTTGTCAATGTAAACACTCCCACGACTAACTCAGTTGCTTAAGCCGTGCAGTTTTATCCCCCAGATAAATCACGAGGGCTTTCACCTTCGCTATCCTGTAGAATGATTGATTGTACATTAAGTATAAGATACCTGATCTATTGTTGGAGGTTTGTTTGTCTAAATTTATCTTAAAAGTTCTCTGGTTAGAAGAGAATGTGGCACTCGCCGTCGATCAAGTCGTGGGTAAAGGAACTAGCCCGCTGACATCCTACTTTTTCTGGCCCCGGAACGATGCTTGGGAGCAAATCAAAAACGAACTGGAAGCCAAACATTGGATTAGCGAAATGGATCGCGTTGAGTTGCTCAACCAAGCCACTGAAGTGATTAACTACTGGCAAGAAGAAGGTAAAAATCGTCCCATGAATGAAGCGCAGGCAAAATTTCCAGAAGTCACCTTTACAGGTAGCGCCTAGTGGATGAAGCGGAGCTGGGGGAAGCTGGGTAAACTGGGGGAGCAATGTAGAGACGTGCCATGGCACGTCTGGGAGCTGGGGGAGAAAAAATCCATACAAAATAGCGAGTAATACCAAATCCGATGACCCAAACCCCTTTATCCCTGGGATAATTTTTCCTTCTACCCCTCCTGACTCCTGCCTTCTCCTATACAAAAGAGCTATCCAGCTAACTAACGTCTGGATAGCTCCTTTCTTTTTCAATGGCAATGCTCGTTTAGCATCAAACCATACCACCCGCTGCTTGAAAGCGAGCTCTTGCTCTCTTTAAAGCTTGCGTGGCTTGAATC